>NZ_DF968308.1:0-22152 GCF_001270025.1 Streptomyces azureus
GTAAGCCGGTCAAATCTGGTGCCCAACATCGCCGGGGCTTCCGAGATCACCGTTCATTAGGTAGCCTATGATTAGGTTACCTAATGGGGCATCCGCCAGACCACCGGGGCATTCGCCGGCCTCTCGCCAGTCGTCCATGACGCGGTGGACGTTCTCCAGGGTGCAGACCGTCCCCGACCAGCGTTCTCCGTTGTCGAAGATCACCCACACGTCGACGTCATCGATCTCGTCGAGGAGTGCCGCGGCGTCGGGGACCAAGCAGATGTCGTAGCTGTCACGTCGAGCGCGGTAGAACGCCCCGTCTCACACCAGGCTGACTCCTCGACAGCAGGTCAGGCACGGCGCCTGCCGGCCGACGCAGGCAGAGGAAGCGGAGCAACCTCGGGCACTGGATATTCAGTGGCGGAACGCTTCGCCCACCGTCCACCATCCCCCCATGGCCTCGGATGAGCACATCAGTGAACCAGCGGTGACCCGATGGACGCGGGCCACCGTCTATCCCGACATGTGGGTGGATCCGGACGACGACCCGCGCGAGACCGAGGCCGAAGTCATCGATGAGCGCAGCGCGTTGCTGGAGAGTCTCCGTCACTATCGCCTCACCCTGGAAATGAAGTGCGCGGGGCTGGACGCGGAGCAGATGGCCCGGCGGTCGGCGGCGCCGTCCACGATGTCGTTGCTCGGGCTGGTGCGGCACCTGACCGAGGGGGAGCGGCACTTCCGGCGGGTGATGGCCGGGGCGGACGCGCCGAAGCTGTACCGCACCGAGGAGGACCGGGACGGTGACTTCAACGGTGCGATCGCGGACCCGGCGGTGGTGGACGAGGCGTGGCGGCAGTGGCGGGCCGACGTGGAACTCACCGACCGGTATCTGGCCGGTGTCTCCGATCTCGCCACCCTGAACGCCGGGTACTCCGACTACGGGGCCGAGCCCGGCGGGCAGCTCCAGCTCCGTGACGTCCTGGTGGCGCATGTCGGGGAGTACGCGCGCCACTGCGGGCACGCCGACCTCCTGCGCGAACTGATCGACGGCCGGGTCGGGCAATGACGACGACGCCGTGAAGTGGCCCGGCTGTCGACCTTTACCCCTCGGGTAATCGACCGGCCTCGCCTTCCCCGGCAGGATCGGACGCGTCCCCCAGGAAACCGTCCGGGATCCGGCCGGCCGCAGTCGCGAGGAGAGTGCCATGTCCGTCAAGTCCAGCCCGGTGAAGTCGATTTCCGTCGCCGAGTCCACCCGGGCCGTCGTGCAGGAGTTCCTCGCCGCGCGACTCGCCGGGGACACCGAGCGGCTCGTCGAGCTGTTCGCCGACGAGGTCGACTGGGTGCTCGCCGACAACCCGGGTGTCCCGTGGATCCGGCCCCGCTCCACCGCCGCCGAATGCGCCGCGCAGTCCACGGAGTTGACGGAGCACACCGTGCCCGAGGACGCCCGCGCCTCCCTCGACGCATTTCTCGTCGACGGTGCCGACGCCGTGCTCATGGGACACCTGTCGGGGACCGTGCGGGCGACGGGGAAGTCCTTCGAGGGGCCCTTCGCGCTGCGCCTCACAGTCGAGGACGGCCGGATCACCCGGCACCACCTCTACGAGAACAGCCTGTCCATCGCCGAGGCCTGTACTCCGTGAGTGCTTCGGCTGCTCAGTTCTGGCGGGCCAGCCGCCAGTACTGACGCTTCTCCTCGTCCCGTACGACCACGCCGAGCCGCAGCAGCTCGCGGCGCAGCTCACGGGCGTCCTCGGCGTCGTCGTCCCGCTTCCGGGCCTGGGCGCGAGCCCGCAGAAGGGCGTCCGCGCCCTCGGGGAGGCCCGGAGTGCCGGGGACCCAGCGGCGGAACTCGGCGCGGTACGGGTCCTCCTCCGCCCAGTGGTAGCCGTGCTCGGCGAGGGTGTCGGCCAGGCGTTGCCAGGGCAGGCCGCAGTGCTCCCGGGCCAGTTCCATGCTGTCCGGGGCCAGCACCACGAGTTGCTTGCCGTCCCTGCACAGCACCGCGATCTCCTCGCGGGCGAACTCCTGCGTGCTGTCCCTGATGGTCAGCGCCAGGTGGGTGCCGGAGACGCGGACCGACAGCGACTCGTGTACGGCGCTGAGGCCCAGCAGCAGACCGCCCAGTGCGCCTACGGCGACCGTGCCGAGGGTGAGGGCGGGCTCCGGTATCGAGGTCAGCAGTTCGGCCGGGCCCTCCAGCGGTGCCCACGGCAGCTTGAGCAACAAGCGGGCGAGGAGCGGGAGCACGGCGCCGATGCCGACGCCGCAGGCCACGCAGAAGAGCGTGATCACCCAGGCCGACTCGGCCAGTTCCGTGTCCTTGCCCGCCTGCGGCACCCGCTTCTTCCCCATCGGAACGTTCCTCGCGTCCTCCATGAGGCGAGTCTCGGCGGGCGGCGCAGGCGCTGTCGTCAGCCGTTGGTCTACGGGTCCGCGACTTTGGTCGCCGGGCAGGGCCACGTCCGGCCTCACGACCATGTCCGGCCTCCCCCGCCACGTCAGCCTCACGACCACGATCGCCTCACGGCCACGCTCCGCCTCACGGCCACGCCGTCCTCAGGGGTGCATCCGCGCCCCCTTCACCACCTTGTCCACCGCGTTCTTCGGGCCGTAGACCGCGAGGCCGACCAGATCCAGGTCCGCCGTCGGCACCGACCGTACGGCCGCGCGGTTGTCGCGGTCGTTGCCCGTGGCGAAGAGGTCCGAGGTGAAGAGCGCACGGGGCAGGGAGCGGGAGAGGGCGCGGGTGCGGGCCGTGGTCAGGGTTTCCTTCGTGGCCTCGAAGACCAGGACCGGCTGGCGGAACATCGGCAGGTAGGGCACGCCGTCCGCGTCCTCGTACGGTTCGCCGATCACCTCGGGGAGCTGCGTTCCCAGACCGCTGACCAGGAACGACGTCACGTTGAGACGCTGCCACGGCTCCAGGTCGGCGCGCAGCAGTACGGCGATCTTCGTGTCGAAGCGGATCGGCTCCGGAGCCGGTTCGGTGTGCGTGTTCATGATGCGAGCGTGCCCGGCGGTCATCGCCGGGGTCTTGTACGTTTTTTGCATGGCTTCCCAGCCCGCCCGGATCGTCTCCGCCTGGCGGCCCGCAGTGCCCGGTGTCGTCGAGGTTTTCCACGCCCGCTTCACCGAGTACGCGTACCCGATGCACGTCCACGAGGCCTGGACGCTGCTGATCGTCGACACCGGCGCCGTACGGTACGACCTCGACCGGCACGAGCACGGCACCCCGCACGACACCGTGTCGCTGCTGCCGCCGCATGTCCCGCACAACGGCTCCCCCGCCACCCCGGACGGCTTCCGCAAGCGGGTGCTGTATCTCGACGGGACGTATCTCGGGGACGAGTTGATCGGGGCCGCCGTCGACCGGCCCGATCTGCGTGATCCGCTGCTGCGCAAGCGCGTGGGGCAGGTGCACGGCGCGCTGCTGCGGCCCGGTGAGGAACTGGAGGCCGAGAGCAGGCTGATGTTCGTCGGGGAGCGGTTGCGCGGCCATCTGCGGGGCGACAGCGACCAGCCCCGACCGACGGATCCCGTCCTCGCGCGGCGGCTGCGGGAACTGCTGGACGAGCGGGTCGTCGAGGGCATCGGGCTGCGCGAGGCCGCCGGGCTCGTTGGGGCCCACCCCGCCCATCTCGTACGGGCGTTCAGCACTGCCTACGGCATCGCCCCACACCAGTACCTGACGTCCCTGCGCGTGGGACGCGCCCGGCGGCTGCTCCTCGAAGGGCGCTCGCCGGGTGACGTGGCCGCGGCGACCGGGTTCTACGACCAGTCCCACCTCACCCGGCACTTCCGGAAACTGGTGGGTGTCCCGCCGGGGCGTTACCGGGCGCGTTAGCGCTCCGGGCGCTGCGTCAGGTGCGCGAACGCGTCCAGGTTGCGTGTCGACTCCCCGCGGGACACCCGCCACTCGTACTCCTTGCGGATCGCCGAGGCGAAGCCGAGCTCCAGAAGGGTGTTGAAGCTGCCGTCGGAGGCCTCCAGGACCTGGCCGAGCAGGCGGTCGATCTCGTCGGCCGTGACGGCGGACAGGGAGAGCCGGCCGGTGACGTAGACGTCGCCGTGCTGGTCGACGGCGTAACTCACGCCGTAGAGCTTGAGGTTGCGTTCCAGGAGCCAGCGGTGGACGCCCTGCTCGTTCTCGTCGGGGTGGCGGATGACGAAGGCGTTGAGCGAGAGGGAGTGGCGGCCGACGATCAGGGAGACCGTCGTCTTGAGCTTGCGGGTGCCGGGGAGCTGCGCCACGTAGGTGCCGGGTTCGGGGCTCTCCCACTCCAGGTCGGCGTCCTTCAGCACTCCCTCGATGACCTGTGCCGCACGCTGTTCCAGATCGGTTTCACCCATGCTGCGAGCGTACGCGACGGCGGTGTGCCTGCATCGCGGCCGTGTAGACGTCCGCCGTGGCGGCGGCCGCGGTGTCCCAGCCGAAGGACTGGGCGTGGCGGGCGGCCTGCCCGCCCAGCCGGGGCGACAGCCGCGGGTCGTCGGCGAAGTCGCGCAGCACGCGCGCGTAGTCGGCGGGGTTGTGGCCGCGTACCAGGAAGCCGGTGTGGCCGTCGCGCACGGCGACCGGCAGGCCGCCGACCGCTGCCGCCAGCACCGGCGTGCCCGCCGCCTGTGCCTCTATGGCGACCAGGCCGAACGACTCGCTGTAGGAGGGCATGACCAGGACGGAAGCGGCGCGGAACCAGTCCGCCAGCTGGTCCTGGCCGACCGGCGGGTGGAACCGTACGACGTCCGCGATGCCGAGGCGTGCGGCCAGCTTCTGGAGACCCTCGGGCTTGGCCAGGCCGCTGCCGCTGGGGCCGCCGACGACGGGAACCAGGATGCGCGAACGCAGCTCGGGGCGCTCGTCGAGGAGGACGGCGACGGCGCGCAGCAGCACGTCGGGGGCCTTCAGGGGCTGGATGCGGCCCGCGAAGAGCGGGATCAGCGCGTCCTGGGGCAGGCCGAGACGGGCCCGTGCGGCGGCGCGGCCGTCGGCGGGCGAGAAGCGGCTGAGGTTCACGCCCGGGTGGACCACGGCGACCTTGTCGGTGTCGGCCTCGTAGTGCCGTACCAGTTCGTCTGCCTCTTCTGTGGTGTTGGCGATGAGGCGGTCTGCGGCGCCGACGATCTGGGTCTCGCCGATGACGCGGGCGGCCGGTTCGGGGGTGTCGCCGTCGGCCAGGTTGGCGTTCTTGACCTTGGCCATGGTGTGCATGGCGTGCACCAGGGGGGCGCCCCAGCGCTGGGCGGCGAGCCAGCCGACGTGGCCGGAGAGCCAGTAGTGGGAGTGGACCAGGTCGTAGTAGCCGGGGCGGTGGCCGGCCCAGGCCTGCATCACGCCGTGCGTGAAGGCGCACAGCTGGGCGGGGAGGTCCTCCTTGTTGAGGCCCTCGTAGGGGCCGGCGTCGACGTGCCGGACGAGGACGCCGGGGGCCAGCTCGACGATCGGCGGGAGGGCGGCCGAGGTCGCGCGCGTGAAGATCTCGACCTCGATGTTGATCGCGGCGAGGCGCTGCGCGAGCTCCACGATGTAGACGTTCATGCCCCCGGCGTCGCCGGTGCCCGGCTGGTGGAGCGGGGAGGTGTGCACGGAGAGCATGGCCACCCGGCGGGGCCTGCGGTGCAGCCGGAGGCGCGCGGGCGCGGACGCGGAGCGCCGCCCGAGCCTGCCGATGTACTGGCTCACGTGGCGTTCCTCCTCGCTCCGGGCATGCCTTTGCAGGGCGCACGTGCCCTTTAGGGGGTGGAACACCGGAGGGGCGGCCTCCATTTCCCGATTCGCGACTTTTACCGAACCATTACCACTTCTCGCTCAACCGTTCGATGGTGATGGGCTCCCGCATCCGGCCCGCATCCCCTGCCCCCGGGGAGGGTGACAGACAGGTGAACACGATCGGAAATCGCAGGTCACTCGCGCTGTCTCCGCCGTGAAAAGGCCGAGAAAAGGATGACGAGGCCGATACTGCGGACAACCTGGCGCCCGCCCGTTCGGTCAAAGCGTGCGAAAGGATCCACTACTGCCTCACGGAGGTTACGCAATGCCCCCTCGCCTCGTCAGCCGCCGGCTGTTACGCGCCTCATCAGTTCTGACGCCGGTTCTCGGCATGGTCCTGGCCGTACCGATCGCCCTGGCCGGCCCGGCCGGTGCCGCGGAGCCCACGGCCACCGCCGCGGTGAACGAGTACGGCTGGCAGCTCACCTACAAGGCCGCCCCCGGGCAGGCCAACAAGGTGGCCATCACGCAGTCGTTCACCAGCGACCGCTCACAGTTCACCTACGTGATCGACGACGTCGTCCCGATCGACGCCGGGAACCGTTGCGGCCACCCCGACAGCGCGGACCACACCAAGATCTCCTGCACGGTCGAGTCCCCTGAGAGCCAGTCCCCGCTCAGCTCCATGGAGATGGACCTCGCCGACGGCGACGACACAGTCTCCTTCGACAACGCCACCGACCAGGTCTACCACTTCAACACGGTCGAGCTGGGCGACGGCAACGACAAGTGGACCGGCGCCACCGGCCGACGAGTCGACGGCAGTACTGTCCGGGGCGGCGCGGGCGAGGACGTCATCAGGGCGGGCGCGCTGGGGTTCGCCGGGGGCGGTGACGGCGACGACACCCTCTACGCCGGCATCGGCGGCGAGATCGTGGACGGCGGCGCGGGCGACGACGTCCTCCATGGCGGCGCGGGCGACCAGATCCTGAGGGCCGACGACGGGGCCGACACGGTGTACGGCGGGGCCGGCGACGACGAGCTGTACGGCGGCAGGGGCAACGACATCCTGTACGGAAACAGCGGCGCCGACCGGATGTGGGGGAACAGCGGCGACGACGAGCTGTACGGCGGACCCGGAGCGGACACGCTCTCCGGCGGGCCGGGCACCAACATCGTCCGGCAGGACTGACGGTTCTTCCCCGCCCGGGGAACCGCGCGGTCACCCGTGCGGTTCCCCGGGGCAAAGATCGTCGGCATGTGGCCAGGGCCGATGAGTTTCCGCGCCCCACGGCGTCTCGAGAAGTGATGACTGTGAGCCGGAAAAGAGAGGGGTGCGCGATGAAGCTCGTCGTACAGGAGTTCCTGTCGCTCGACGGTGTCTCCCAGGGGCCGGGCGCCCCGGACGAGGACACCAGCGACGGTTTCGAGCGGGGCGGCTGGTTCGTGCCGCATCTGGACGAGGAGTTCGAGCGGCTGGCCGGCAGCTGGCTCGGGGAGGCGGACGCGTTGCTGTTCGGGCGGCGTACGTACCAGAACTTCGCCCGGGACTGGCCGGCGATGACCGGCCACCCCCTCGCCGGGATCATGAACGGCCTGCCGAAGTACGTCGCGTCCCACAGCCTGACCACGGCCGGCTGGGACCCGACCACGATCCTGTCCGGCGACGTCCCCGCCCGGGTGGCGGAGCTGAAGCGGCGGCCCGGCCGGGAGCTCCAGATCCACGGCAGCGCCCGGCTCGCCCAGTCCCTGCTGGCCGCCGGGCTGATCGACACGCTGCGGCTCGTGATCGCCCCGGTCGTGGTCGGTCAGGGCCGCCGCCTCTTCCCGGACGGCGGCGCACCGGCCGGGCTGCGGCTGACCGAGCACCGGACGACGCCGGGGGGCCTGTCGGTGCATGTGTTCGAGACGGCGGGGGTTCCGGGGTTCGGGACGTACGGGGGCGGGGGCGAGGGGGCTGCGGCTTAGGGGCCTTCAACCCCACCGGGCCGCTCAACACCGAGGGCCGTTCAACCTCAGGGAGCCGCTTAACCTCGTACGCATGACATCCCGCGCAGCCACCCGCCCCATGGGAACAGTGACACGCGGGACGACCAACCCCAATCGCCTGCGCCGCATGGACCGCTGGATCGCGGCCACGCACGGCGCCGAGCTGCGCCGTGCCGCCGACCCGGTGGCGGTCGACCTCGGGTACGGCGCCGCCCCCTGGACGGCCGTCGAGCTGCTGCACCGCCTCCGTACGGTCGCGCCACGCGCGCGCGTGGTGGGCGTCGAGATCGAGCCGGCCCGGGTCGCGGCGGCGCTGCCGTACGAGCGGGCGGGGCTCGTCTTCCGGCACGGCGGTTTCGAGATCCCGATCCCACAGCGGCCCCTGCTGGTCCGGGCGGCGAACGTGCTGCGGCAGTACGACGAGGGCGAGGTCGCGGCCGTCTGGCACCGGCTGTGCGGACGGCTCGCGCCCGCCGATCCGGCGACCGGTGCGCGCGGCGGGCTGCTGGTCGAGGGCACCTGTGACGAGATCGGACGCCGGCACGTCTGGGTCGCGCTCGGGCCGGAGGGACCGCGCACGGTCACCTTCGCGACCCGGCTCGGCTTCCTGGTACGCCCCTCGGACCTGGCCGAGCGCCTGCCGAAGGCGCTCATCCACCGCAACGTCCCGGGCGAGCCGGTGCACGCTTTCCTGCGCGACTTCGACCGCGCCTGGGCCGCCGCCGCGCCCTACGCGTCCTACGGCGCCCGTCAGCGCTGGATCCGGGCGGTACGGGACCTGACCGCCGACTGGCCGGTGGCGGACGGGCCGGCGCGGTGGCGGCAGGGCGAAGTGACGGTGCGCTGGGAGGCGTTGGCGCCGCGGGGCTGACCTCCCGGGCCACGCGTCGCAAGCCCCTCGGCGCCTCCCGTGGGGAACGATCTCTTTGAGTCGTTCGTCACACAGGCGGGGAGATCATCATGCCGGAGGCATATCGGGGAGGGGGTCGCGGGAAGATCTACCCCTGTCGCTTCGCGCGCCGACATGGCAGCATCCCCAGGCGAGCCGGACGTTACTGAGGGTTAATCAGTTTGGGGGCCGAGGTATGGGTACGGGCAAGCGTGGCCTGATCGCGACGGCCGTGGCCGTGGTCTGCGCGGTCACCGTGCTGGCGGCACCGGGCACGGCGTTCGCGAACCCAAGTCCCACCCCCGCCCCGAGCGCGGGCCCGACGCTCGCGCCCGGCAAGGACCTCGAGGCCATACGCAAGAAGCTCGACAAGCTCTACCGCGCCGCGGCCCGTGCCACCGACGAGTACAACGCCGCCGAGGAGAAGGCGGACAAGCAGTCCGCCGAGATCGTCAAGCTGGCCAAGAAGATCGTCAAGGGCAAGGAGAAGCTGGCGAAGCTGAAGGACCGCGCGGGCGCTTCGGCCGCCGCCCAGTACCGCGGCGGTGGACTGCCGCCCGAGGCCCATCTGATGCTGAGCGACGATCCGCAGGAGTTCCTCGTCGGAGCGGGCCGGGTGCGCCAGGGCCAGCACGCGACCAAGGGCCTGATCGGCGAACTGACCCGCACCCAGGAGGACTTGGAGCAGTACGCCAAGGACGCCTCCGCCCAGTGGAAGAAACTGGAGGCGGGTCGCAAGGCCAAGGCCGCCGCGCAGAAGAAGATCGAGCAGCAGATCGCACAGGCGGAGAAGCTCGAGTCCGAGCTCCAGAAGGAGGAGCAGGAGCGCCTCGCCGAGCTGGAGAAGGAGGCGGCCGGCAGGGCGCAGACCGCCTGGCTCGACTCCGGCATCCTCGACGAGATCAGCGGAAAGGCCTCCGAGCAGGGCAAGAAGGCCGTCGCGTACGCCACGGCCCAGATCGGCAAGCCGTACCAGTGGGGCGCCGAGGGCCCGAAGACCTACGACTGCTCCGGGCTGACCTCACAGGCCTGGATATCCGCCGGACAGGGCATTCCGCGCACCTCGCAGGAGCAGTGGAAGCGACTGCGGCACATCGACATCGAGGACATGCGGCCCGGCGACCTCATCATCTACTTCGACGACGCCAGCCATGTCGCGATGTACGTCGGCGACGGGGTGATCGTGCACGCGCCGCGGCCCGGGCGGACGGTGACCCTCGCGGGGGCGGGGACGATGCCCATCCTCGGGGTGGTACGACCGGACGCCGAGGCCGACAGGGACTGAGCGGACGCCGAGGCCGGCACGGACTGAGCGGACGCCGAGGCCGGCACGGACTGAGCGGACGCCGAGGCCGGCACGGAGTGAACGGGGGCTGGCGCCGCCTGAGCAAGCGCCGACACCGACTGAACGGGTGCCGACACCGACCGAGCAGGTGTCGTCCGAGCACCGAATACCGGACAACAGGTCGCAGCACCCCTGTCGGCGATCCGGGCCACGTGACCCAGCCCACCCCGAACCGCCACCCAGCCGCGCGCTGACGTGACGTTCGTCATCCCCACAGCATCCCGGCGGTGTCCAACTGGGGTGCATATCGCGGCATATGACACTGGCCGATGGCGCAGCGGCATGGCTCACACCATTCCAATGCGGCACCGACACCCGCTATGGTCCCCGTCGGTGGGTCGAGGTCCCTCGCCCCCGCCGTGCCCTCGGGGGGAGGGAAGGAACCCAAGACGATGCCCGTACCCATACCGCGGCAGAGAGCGATCCCGGCCGTGGAGAGTGGTCAGGCGCAGGCCGAGTCCCCGTGCGACGGCCCCGCCGAGCAGTCCGTCACGGACGCCTCGGCGACAGCCCCCCGCACGCCGGACACCGCCGGGAACACCACGGACAAGGTGGAGAACAACACCGCCCACACCAACCTGACCCTGCTGCTGATCGAGGACGATCCGGCCGGTTCGCCGATCGTGCCCGACATGCTCGACCAGGCAGGCAAGCCGATCCGCGTCCGCACGGCCCGCAACCTCACCGAGGCCGGGCGGCTGCTGACCGACGACGTCCACTGCATCCTGCTGGACCTCGCGCTGCCGGCTCCGGGCCGCAGCGACACCGACGACGAGCTCGCCGTGCTCAAGCACGTGCTGGAGCTCGCGCCCCGGCATGCCGTCCTGGCGCTGACCGCCTCGGGCGACGCCGAGCGCGGCGCGGAGGCGGTGCGCGTCGGCGCCCAGGACTACCTCTTCCGCGACGAGCTGGACGGCCGGCTGCTGAGCCGGGCGATCCGCTACGCGGTGGAGCGCAAGCGCTCCGAGTCGGCCGAGCGCCGGCTCGCCGAGGGTCGGCTGCGCGCCCAGGAGAACCGCCGCCTGGAGCGCGGTCTGCTGCCGACCCCGCTGCTGGACGGCTCCCCGCTCCGGTTCGCCGCCCGCTACCGCCCGGGCCGCTCGCGCGCCCTGCTCGGCGGCGACTTCTACGACGTCGTGCGCACGCCGGACGGCACCGTGCACGCCATGATCGGTGACGTCTGCGGTCACGGTCCCGACGAGGCCGCCCTGGGCGTGGAGCTGCGGATCGCGTGGCGCGCGCTGACGCTGGCAGGCCTGTGCGGGGACCAGCTGCTGGGCACGCTCCAGCAGGTGCTGGAGCACGAGCGGGCCGACGACGAGATCTTCGCGACCCTGTGCACGGTGGACATCGCGCCGGACGGCCGCCGCGCCGGCCTGTGCCTGGCGGGTCACCCGTCGCCGCTGCTGGCCCGACCGGGCAAACCGGCCCGCCTGCTGCCGTACGACAACAACGGACCGGCCCTCGGGCTGCTGCCGGGTGCCCGCTGGCCTCGTATGCAGGTGGAGCTGGGCGCCGAGTGGAGCCTGATGCTCTACACCGACGGCCTGATCGAGGGCCATGTCGGCGAGGGCCGGGAGCGGCTCGGCCAGGACGGCATGACGGAGATGGTGCGCCGCCAGATCGCCCAGGGACTGCGGGGCGAGCAGCTGCTGCGGGCAGCGGTGAACGAGGTGCGCGACCTCAACGGTGGCGAGCTGACGGACGACGTGGCGGTACTGCTGCTGGACCGGGTGCCGTAGCCCCGGCTCCACCCGGCTCCAGTGCTGCCGGGGGTCTTACCGGCCGCCGTTCCAGGGGCCGTACGGACCGTCGCTGCTGGAGCCGCGCTGGCTGCGGCCGCCGCCGGGGAGCGCCCGGATGGCAGGGCGGACGTCGACCATGTACACGATCGTCGCGATGAGCCCGATGATCGGCAGGAACGACAGGATCGGGAAGAGCAGGTTCACGACGAAGGCGATCCCGAGGATGATCAGCCAGAACGGCTTGGTCTTCTTGTCGGCCGCGCGGTAGGCATCCTCCCGCCGCACGGCGGCGTCGAGCAACGCGAAGCCGCTGAAAACGATCAGAGCCATGCTCAGAAGCCACATGAACCCTGCGAAGCCCTGCATCAGCACTACGTCCACCACCCGACTCGGCTCGTCCCTACGCGGTCACCGTACCCGTACAACGGGCCGGACACCCCCAGGGTGCCCGGCCCGTGTGGTCGCTCTGCGCCCCCTGCCGTCCTACTTGACCGGCGGGGTGGTCTTCTTGGCGGTGGTCTTGCGCGCCGGGGCCTTCTTGGCGGGAGCCTTCTTCTCCGGGGCGGCCGCGGTCGTGGTGCCGGCGGGCTTCGCCGGCTCCTCCTTGACCTCGACCGGCTCGGCCTTCGGCTCGACGGCCACGGCCAGCTCCTCCACGCCCTCGGCGATGTCCTCGATGCCCTCGGCGGCCTCGCCGCGCCAGGTGCGCACGGCCTGCTCGCCGTGCTCGGCGACCTTCTCGTAGGTCTCCCGGGCCTTGACGGCGTACTCGGCGGCCACGCCGACCCCGCGCAGCGCGAAGTCCTGGGCGGTCTCGCCGACCTTCTTCAGGTCCGCGTCGATCGTGCTGCCGAGCTTCTTGATGTCGACGTCGATGGAGCCGATGAACTCCGTGACCTTGTTCTGGAGGGTCTGCTGCGTCTCCTTGACGCGGGCGGAGGCCTTCTCCTGGACGGCCTTGGTGTCGGTGTTGCGTACGGCCTCGATCCGCGCGGGGGCCTCGGAGCGCAGCTGCTCCACCAGGGCCGGCACCTTCTTGGCCTGCTGAAGGGCGAGGTCGGCGGTGCCTGCGGCGAAGTAGAGCGGCGTCGGGTCGCTGAGGGTCTTGCGCAGGTCGTCGGTGATGGCCATGGTGATGGTCCTCCCGGATTCTGTTTCGCTTGAGGGTTCGGCTGAGGGTTGTGTGATCCGCGGCGGTACGGCCGGTGCCCTGGTCCGGTTCAGCCGGCCGTCTGCTGCGGGTCGGTGTCACTGCCGCCGGTGTCCTTGCGGGCCCGGCGGGCGGCGGACGTACCGCCGTTGCCCTGACGAGCACGACGGGCGGGCGACGGTGACGTACCGCTGTCGTCCTTGCGCGTGCGGCGGGTCGCCGACGGTGACGCGGACGTACCGCCGTCGCTGTCGCGGGCACGGCGTTCGGCGGGCCGGCCGACGTCGGCCGCGCGGGTCCGTCGTATCCCGGTGCCGCCGTCGGGAGCGTCCCCGTCCGCCTCGTCTTCCGCGACCACGAGGTCGACGACCGCGGAGCCGTCGCCGGTCCCGAACCCGTTCTCCTTGCGGAAGGACTCGTAGATCTGCAACAGCACCTGCTTCTGCCGCTCGTGCAGCGTCGGGTCCGCGAGGATGACGGCACGCGTCTCCACCTCGTCCCGGTCCCGCTCGGCGTCGAGGATGCCGGCCCGGACGTACAGCGTCTCGGCGGAGATCCGCAGGGCCTTGGCGACCTGCTGCAACACCTCCGCGCTCGGCTTGCGCAGCCCGCGCTCGATCTGGCTCAGGTACGGATTGGACACCCCGGCGGCGTCGGCGAGCTGCCGAAGCGACAGCTGCGCGTTGCGCCGCTGTTCGCGCAGGTAGTCACCGAGATTGCCGACGTTGAGCGATGCCATGGCTCCACAGTGCCGGACCCCGCTAACTATTGCAAGCACCCGCTTGCAATAGTGCGCCACGCCACGCGCCCGGGGTGAGACTGAGCCGGCTGACCTGTCTCTGCGATGTGTAGGCAGTCCCGCTCTTCTGTAGGCATGTACGGCTGGGTCCCGGTCATGTGTAGGCAAGTTCTGGAGTGTTCCGGTCTTGTGTAAGTACGGCGGTCTTGGCGCTTCTACGGTCGAAGTGGCTGGTCGGCGTCGTACCGGAGGCCTGGGATGGATGCGGATGAGGTGTCGGCGGAGGACATCGAGCTGGAGTACGTCAGCACGGCCGGGGTCCGCGAGCGGGGGCCTTTGAGCCGGTTGTGGCCGGTGCGGTTCGAGTCGGTACGGCCCGAGCGCCGGTTCCCGGCTTTCCGAGGGCAGGGCAACTGGTGCGGCTGGTACTGGTCGGCGACGTGTGGCGGGCATGTGGGCTACGAGTCGTGGCTGGAGCGCGATCGCCTGATGCTGCTCGACTTCGACCCGCTGGTGACAGGCATGTCCTCACAGCCGTTCCGGCTGTCCTGGGCGGAGCCGGGAGGGAAGCGGGTGCGGCACACGCCGGACTTCTTCGTCCGCCGGACCGACGGCACGGCCCTGGTGGTGGACGTGCGCCCTGATGAGCGGATCGAGCCGCAGGACGCGGTGAAGTTCGCGGTGACCGCGGCGGCTTGCCGGTCGGTGGGCTGGGACTTCGCCCGGGTGGGGACGCCGGATGCGGTGCTGATGGCGAACGTGCCGTGGCTGGCCGGCTACCGGCATCCGCGGGTACACCACCCTGACGTCGCCGATCGCCTGGTGGAGGTATTCGCTGACGGCGCCGGTCTACTGGACGGGGCTCGGAGGGTGGGTGATCAGATCGCGGTGCTGCCGGCGCTGTTCCACCTGCTCTGGCGCCGGATTCTGACCACGGACTTGGAGAGCGGGCTGCTGTCGGCGGACACGCAGGGTCGGAACGGTGAAGTGCGGGAGGGAGGCGGGGATGCCCTCGCGTCCGCGGCTGCTGCGAGCGGGTGACCTGGTCCGCTTCGACGGACGGCTGCATACGGTCGCCGCGTTGTAGGGGACTGCGGTCCGGCTGGTCGACGAGGGCCAGTCAGCGAGCGTGGTGATGCTGGCCCATCTGCTGTCCTCCACCGGCTTCGAGGTGGTCACACCGGCCTCGGCGCGGACGGTCGTCCCACCGGCTGGAGCCCTGGAAGGACTCCCAGCCAGGGCGGTTGAGCGGGCCGAGTGGTGGCAGCGGCACCTGGTGGAGATGCTCACCGGGCGGCCCCTGGACGATCCGCACGGCCCGGTGAAACCCGAGTACGACCCGGCGGTCTGGTCCCTGCGGCAGCGGGAACTGGCGAAGGCCGCCGAGCTGGCGGCGGCGGGGACGGCTGTGTCGCTGACCGTCCTGCAGGACATGCGGGCCCGGTTCGAGCGGGAAGGGGTGCTGGGCCTGGTCGACCCACGGCTGCGGACCGTCTCGGACGGCACGGGCCGCACCGACCGGCGGGTGGTCGAGGCCCTGCGGAAGGTCGTGGAGGAGCAGACCGACCGGTCGACCGGTCTCCGCGCAGGTTCTACGGCGCCGGATGGAACGCCTCCTCGAGGCCGAACACGGCCCCGGAGTGGTGCCGCTGCCGTCGCGAGCGACGTTCTACCGGCTACTGAAGGCGGTCAGCTCCGGGCGGCACACGCTGGGCTCGGCCCGCACCCGCCGCTCGCTGGCCAAGCAGCCGGACGGCATGTTCGGCCAGCTGACCGCGGCCCGGCCGGGCGAAGTGATGGAGATCGACTCGACTCCGCTGGATGTGCTGGTCGTTCACGACGACGGCACGGTGGACACCGTCGAGCTGACCGGGATCGTCGACATCGCGACCCGCACGCTGGCCGCGGCGGTGCTGAGGCCGTCGACGAAGGCGGTGGACGCAGCCCTGCTGCTGGCCCGGGCGATGACGCCGGAGCCGATGCGGCCGGGCTGGGCGGACGCTTTGCGGATGTCCCGATCGGTGCTGCCGCACGCCTCGCTCATGGCGCTGGACGAGCGACTGGCCCAGGCGGCGGCCGTCCCCGTGATCACACCGGAGACGATCGTCTGCGACCGGGGCAAGGCCTATCTCTCGACCTGCTGCCCGATGACCAGTGGCAGGCGCTGGACGGGGTGCAGAGGGACGCCTACGACGAGGCTCGCATCGCCTACCACTCCGAACTCCAGGTCGTGCGGGCCTCCACGGTCAAGGAGATCGCCCACCAAGGCCGACTGCTGACCCTGCTCAACCAACGCGAACACGGGGCTCGTCGCGGACTGATCGTCTCCGGCGAGTGGACCACCGGCAAGACAACCGCCCTCAAGCAGCTCGCTCGCCTCCATGAGCTGCGCGTCCGGCAACGCTATCCGGGCAGCGACCGCATCCCGGTCGTCTACATCACCGCTCCTCCCCGTGGCTCACCCCGCAAGCTGGCGATGGAGTTCGCCCGGTTCCTCGGACTGCCGCTTATCACGCCGCGGCACAACACGACCGACGTCACCAGCGCGGTCTGCCAAGTGCTGATCGAGGCCCGAACGGACCTGGTGCTGGTCGACGAAATCCACCTGATGAACCACGCAACGATCGCAGGCGAGGAGCTGTCAGACCATCTCAAGTACTTCACCGAGCACCTGCCCGCCACATTCGTATATGCCGGGATCAACGTCGAACACTCCGGGCTGTTCGCCGGGATCCGCGGCAGCCGGCTCGCCGGCCGCTGCGTGCTCATCCGCACCGGCCCCTTCCCGCTCAACGCAGAATGGCGGTCGCTGGTGGCCAGCCTGGAGGGCACGTTACGGCTGCACCAGCACGAACCCGGAACCCTGGTGCGGATGTCGAAGTATCTCCACCAGCGCACCGGCGGCATGATCGGAAGCCTCCCCGCCTGATCCGCGCCGCAGCCGTCACCGCCATCCTGGACGGCAGCGAGCGCATCACCCGCTCCGCCCTGACCACGATCCGCATCGACCACAGCAGCGAATCCACTCAGTCCGGCCAGCCCGCTCCTCGGAGATCCGCTGGATGAGCACACCCTTCCGGCCTGTGATCTTCCGGCCGTTACCCCGGCCGCTCCCCCCGTTCCCGAACGAGACCCTGGAGTCGTACTGCCAGCGGCTGGCCCACGCCAACCGCATTCCCGCAGAGCGGCTCCACACCCCCTCGCGCTGGCTGGCGCACGACGACGACTCCGTGACCGCGCTTCTGCGGCGTCTGACGATCCTCACCGGCCTGTCCCGGGAGACGTTCTGGCACGCGCTGCCGGAACTGCGCTGGAGCCACGAGCACGGCATGAGCCCCCTGGGCCGCTCCCTGCCTCCGGTCGTGGCCATGCGCCTCCGACGGCGCTGGGCCTGCCGACGCTGCACGGCCACCCGAACGCCAGGCCAGCACGTCATGACCTGGATCCCCATCGACACCCACGCCTGCCTCCAGAACAGGCTCTGGATCGGCGAAGCCGTCGCTGTCACGCGCGAACAGGTTGACCTCGCGCAGATGCCGGGAACCCTCTGGGCTCAGCGTCGCCACCACCGCCTCGTCCGACGTCATGGAGAGAGAGTCACCGCTGAGTGCTTTCGGACCGGCGGCGCCCTTTGGAAACTGTTCGCGGCGCATCACTACACGCTCGTCCCGGACGCCCTCGGCCAGGGACTCGCCAAGCCTCGTGGCCCCTACCTGTCCTGGGGGCCACAGCTCTACGCGGCGGCCTATCCAGCGGCCGTCACGATGATGTCGCTGGTCGCCTCACCTGCCTGGCGATCCCTCCTCGCCGAGAGCATGTTCCCCAGCGACGTCGAGCGCTTCATGAAGGAATTCACGCGACGGCTCCCGCCAAACCACCCCGCCTATGTCACCAACCTGCCCGCCCTCCCCAGCAAGACCGGCGCCGTGATCCGCCGCGTCACGCAGATCCTGCGCGAGACCAAGGCCGCCTGAATCGGGACCCGCCTGAGCATGGGCGCCTCCCTGCTCGGGAGATCCAGCCGGGGAGCTGGATCTCCCAAAGTGCAAGGTGGCCTCCGCCTACCTCAAGTACGGTGACTCGGCATGATCGAGTCCGAGATTGAGATCAGCGAGGATCTGGTCCGCGACCTGCTTCGGGAGCAGCATCCGGACCTCGCCGAGCTGCCCATCCGCGAAGTGGCGGGCGGCTGGGGAAACCAAATGTGGCGCCTCGGTGACGAGTTGGCCGTCCGGATGCAGCGGATGGACACGAGCCCCGATCTCCAGCTCAAGGAGCGCCGGTGGCTGCCGACTCTGGCCTCGCGCCTGCCGCTGCCGATTCCTGTCCCCCTACGGGACGGTGCGCCGTCCGAGCGCTTCCCCAAGATCTGGACCGTCATGACATGGGTCGAGGGCACGCCGCTGGACCATGGCTCGATCACTCGCGGCGACCACGCGGCAGAGACGCTGTCGGGCTTCCTCAGGGCGCTGCACGTGGAGGCGCCCGCCGACGCACCGACCGCTTCGGACTTCGGCGCTCACCCCAAGGACTGCACGGACGGCTTCGAGCACTTCTTCCAGGACGTTGCCCCTGCCGACCTCGCCGACGAGATCCGTGAAGTCTGGGGTGAAGCGGTGGCGGCCCCGGGGTGGGAGGGCCCACCGGTGTGGGTGCACGGCGACCTGCATCCCGCGAACGTCGTCGTCGCGGACGGGACACTGGCGGGTGTCGTCGACTTCGGCGCGCTGGTCGCCGGCGACCCGGCGTGGGACCTCGCGGCCGCCTGGCTGCTACTCCCCGCGGGCGGCGCCTCACGGTTTTTCAACAGCTACGCGCAGGCGGACGAGGCAGCGGTGCGACGGGCGCGCGGACTGGCCGCGATGAGGAGCCTGTTCCTGATGGCGATGGGCCAAGCCGGGGATCGCGGCCTGCCTGGAGGCAAGCCGAACTGGGGGCCCGCAGGCCGGTCCGCACTTGATCGTGTCCTGAAGGGCCTTTGACGTCGGCATGGATCGACTGGGCTTCCCCGGCGGCCATGCACTCGCTGACAGCAATCGATGCAGCCCGGCCATTGGGACCGCGGTCTGAGAATCTCGGCGACGGTGCGGGCTGTCTCGAAGTCGAGCAAGTTACGGATGCCGCCACAGTAGGACAGCTACCGGGAGCAAACTGAGACGATCCCAGATCCGGACGTCTCAGAGTTCTCCGGGCACCCCAGGTCAGAGGGCCCCAGATGCCCGGACCTAGCCGAGACAGGACAGCGGCCCATGCTTGTCGGCCGGCACCGATTTGCTGGTCGGTGAGCCAGCCCGGGCGGGCACCGACTACCGGGTGGCACGGCCGAGTCGACGGGGCTGCCGGACGGGTCGTACGACGTGGTGGCGGCCGGTCAGTGCTGGCATTGGCTCGGCGCGCCGAAGGCCACGGCCGGGATACGGCGGCTGCTGCGCCCCGGCGGCCGGGCGGTCATCGCCCACGTCGGCTGGCTGCCACTGCCGGGCAACGTGGTCGAGGCGCCCGAGGAGCTGATCCTCTCTTTCAACCCGGCCGGGGCGATGGGCGGCGGCACCGGCCTGTACCCGCGCTGACTGACCGACCTGGCCACCGCGGGCTTCACCGGCATCGAGACCTTCTCCTTCGACGTGGACGTGCCGTACCCGCCCGAGGCGTGGCGGGACCGGATCCGGGCCCGTGCCGGAGTCGGCGCCAGCCTGTCACCGGACGAGGTGGAACGCTTCGACGACGCCCTCGTCAGGGTGCTGCGCGACCGTTTCCCCGGTGAGGTGATCCAAGTCCCGCACCGCACATGGGCGGTCGTGGCCACCAGGAGCGACGACTGACACGCTCACCAGGCGGCCGTCAGGACGTCGCCCTCGTCCGGCGGCACCGGGGTCTCCCGGGCCGCCGCGCCACGGATCGGCGCTGGAACATGCCCGCCACCTCCGCCTTCACCACGCGGCGGCACGCGAACGTGGTGCCGTACGGCCTCGCCCCGGCGGAGGCGGACGAGCGGGCAGACCCGCTCGGCCGTTAGGCGCCAGGCCGGTGCGGACGGCGATCTCGCCGGGTGCCGTGCCCAGTCGGTGGGCGAGTCACAGGACGAATCCGGTGAGGGCCTCGTCGGGCAGGGGATCAGGGCTGTGGGGCAGCGGTCGCGTGCGGTTCACTTCGCGGCTCCTGCTGTCCGCGGCGGACGGTGGTGAAGGTCGACGGCAACGCGAGGTGACAGAGGGCCGAAGGACGGCGCAGGTCTGGCGATACTCCGGGCGCTTTGGCGATTCTTGCGCTGGCGCCAGGGGAAGAAGGCTAGCGTTGCGTCCCGTGATCGTATGGATCAACGGCACCCACGGCGCGGGCAAGACGACGACCAGTGCACTCGTGCAGCGGCTGATCCCGGATTCACGGGCGTTCGACGCCGAGAAGGTCGGCGAGACACTCATGGACATCAGGCCGGGGCTGCCCGGGCCCGGGGCGGACAACTTCCAGCACTGGCCGCCGTGGCGGCCGCTCGTGGTCGAGACCGCCCGCCGGGTACTCGACTACACCGGCGGCACTCTGGTGATGCCCATGACCGTCCTGGTCGAGCAGTACTGGCGCGAGATCAGCACAGGTCTCGCCCAGCACGACATCCCGGTACGGCACTTCGTCCTCCACGCCAACCAGGACACCCTCCGCGGGCGCATCCTGGGGGACACCGTTCTCGGCCCCTCTTCGTTCCGTCTCACCTACCTCGAGCCCTACGCCGAGGCGGCCCGCACGTGGCTGCACGCCGAGGCCGAGGTCGTCGACACCACGCACCTCACGCCCGCCCAGGCCGCCCAGCGGATCGCAGAGGCCGTCAAGGGCTGAGACCCGCCCGCCACGCGAACAACCCGCAGGGAGCTGGCATGATCACGTCTCATGGATGGGTTGCCGTTCGACGCGGTGCTGGGTGACTTCGACGCGCCGCTGCTCGGCTGACGTCACCGGACCCCGGCAGCAAGCACCGTACGGCAGTCCGACCAGGCGGGTCGGCTCAGCAGGTGCTGGAATCGGCTGAACAGGGCGAGGAGTTCGGCTTTCCACTTCTCGCGGAACGCGGAGTCGACGCGGGCAAGGTCGAGTTCGTTGGCGGCGGACAACTCCGCGAAGTCTCGCCGAAGTTGCGGCCCCGGGGTGTGGAGACGGCCCGTGAACCGATTCCGGAAGGCCCCGTCGGCATCCGCGAGCGTCGGATAGGTGGCCTTCCGGTCACACGACGCGTAGAGATACACGATGGCTTCAGCCTCGGCACCGATCACCTCCGCGAGTTCGGCGCGGCTGTCCGGAGACAGCAGGGCGGTGGGGAAGCCGTCGGTGCCGTAGAAGGCGTGGCACAGGCCCGCGACCTGGAGGGCCGGACGAGCGCCCCATACGGCGAGTTGTCCCTGGACGCGCTGGAGATGGGCGACGAGAGTGCCGCCCGGATGGGCGACGCCCGCGGCACCGAGCTCGCGCAGCAGCACCAGGGCCTGGTCGGCAGCGGCAGAGGAAGCAGGCACGGGCGGTGTCCTTCCATCGTTCGGGGTCGGCACCCGTCCGCGCCTTCGCCTGTGGTCCGGACCCGCGAAAGCACCGGACGGGTTGCCGCCTGGGCCCTGCACTGATCCTCGTATGGCCTCGTGACCCCAGTCAATCCTATGGATTTCTCGCTAACCCCGAGCTATAGCTTGGCAGTTATGACTTTGGAGGACCTGCGCGTCTTCGTGGCCGTGTGCAGGGCGGGAAGCCTCAGCGCCGTCGCCCGGGAACTGGACCGCACGCAGTCAGCGGTGAGCCAGCATGTCAAGCGGCTGGAACGGGAGGCCGGTGTGAGCCTCTTGGAGCGCCGGCCACGAGGCGTCGTGCCCACACACGCGGGGCGCGTCCTGTGCGATGCCGCCTCGGACAGCATCGCCGGTCTGGATCTGGCCATGCGGCGTCTCGGGGACCTGGTCAACGGCGACAGCGGCTCCGTGCGTGTCACCACGGGCGGAACAACCGTGCGGCACTTCATGTCCGAGGCCATATTCGCCTTCCGGCAGCGCTACCCGAAGGTCAGTCTGGAGTTCCGGACAGAGACCTCCAGCCGCAACTGCTTCGACGCCCTCACCGCCGGCAACCTCGACCTCGCCTGGGTGACGATCGACGGCCCGGTGCGCGGTATCGAGCAGCGCCCCGTCGTCGCCCTGCCCTGGGTACTGGCAGTCCGCGCCGACGATCCGCTGGCGGACCAACCCTGTGTCCACCCGGCCGAATTCGGCGACATCAGTCTCATCCGGCTCCCCCAGAACTCCAGCTCAGGTGCCCGGCTCGACGCCGCGTTCGCCGAGCTCGGTGTCCGGACCAGCTCCGACACCAGCGTCGCCGACTGGGACACCGCCCTCCTGCTGGCGGAGCTCGGCCTCGGTCACGCCGTCGTGCCTGTCCTGCCCGGCTGGGAGGTGCCCGGTGACGGTCCCCTCCGCCTCGTCCCCGTCCCCGATCTCCCCCCGCTCCCGGTCGGCTGGGCCGTCCGCCGCTGGGACGCCCTCACCCCACTCGCCCGGGAATTCGCCGACACCGTCGCCCGCAGCTGTACGGAGAGGGCCGCCGACACGCGGCCCGAGTAGCAGCACGCC
>NZ_DF968309.1:0-61147 GCF_001270025.1 Streptomyces azureus
CGAACGCCTTGTACGTGTCGACGTAGGTGCCCCGGGCCGGCAGCGGCCAGTGGATCAGGTACAGGTCGACGAAGTCCAGGCCGAGCTTTTCCAGCGACGTGTCGAAGGCGCGCAACGTGGAGTCGTACCCCTGGTCGGCGTTCCAGAGCTTCGTGGTGACGAAGAGCTCTTCGCGCGGAAGACCGGACGCGGCGATGGCCTTGCCCGTGCCCTCCTCGTTGCCGTAGATCGCCGCGGTGTCGATGCTGCGGTACCCGGCCTCCAGCGCCGTCGCGACGGCCGACTCGGCCTCGTCGTCCGGCACCTGCCAGACACCGAAGCCCAGCTGGGGCATCTCGACGCCGTTGTTCAGGATGATCGGGGGGACCTTGCTCACGAGCTCTCGATCCTTCGGTTTGTGGTCAGGTGTACATCTCATCGTCAACGATCACGAGCCGTGATGCATTCCTGACGGGAGAATTCAGGTGTGCGATTCATCTGTCACCTGGTAATTCACGCCCGGTACAGCGCCTCGATCTCTTTCTCGTACGCCTTTTCGATCGCCTTGCGCTTCAGCTTCAGGGACGGGGTCAGCAACCCGTGTTCCTCGGTGAACGGCTGGGCCAGGATGCGGAAGGTGCGGATCGACTCGGCCTGCGAGACAAGGGTGTTGGCCGCGACCACCGCGCGCCGCACCTCCGTCTCCAGATCCGCGTCGCGCACCAGCTCCGCCGCGGACATCCGCGGCTTGCCCCGCATCGTCAGCCAGTGCTCCACGGCCTCCTGGTCGAGGGTCACGAGGGCGGCGATGTACGGGCGGTCGTTGCCGACGAGGATGCACTGGTTGACCAGTGGATGGTCACGGACGCGTTCCTCCAGTACGCCGGGCGAAACACTCTTGCCGCTCGATGTGACCAGGATCTCCTTCTTGCGGCCGGTGATGGTGAGGTAGCCGTCCTCGTCGAGCGCGCCGAGGTCGCCGGTGGCCAGCCAGCCGTCGTGCAGGGTCTCGTCGGTGGCCTTGGGGTTGTTGAGGTAGCCCTGGAAGAGGTTCCGGCCGTGCAGCCAGATCTCGCCGTCGTCCGCGATGTGCACGGTCATGCCCGGGATGGGCTGCCCGACCGTGCCGAACCGGGTGCGTCCGGGCGGGTTGGCGGTCGCGGCGGCCGTTGACTCGGTCAGGCCGTAGCCCTCGTAGATGTGCACGCCCGCCCCGGCGAAGAACAGGCCGAGCCGCCGGTCCATCGCCGAACCGCCGGACATGGCGTGCTTGATACGGCCGCCCATCGCGGCGCGGATCTTGGAGTAGACGAGCTTGTCGAACAGCTGGTGCTGCATGCGCAGGCCCGCCGAGGGACCGGGGCCGATGCCCCAGGCCTTGGCCTCGATGGCTTCCGCGTACTTGATGGCGATGTCGACGGCCTTCTCGAACGGGCCGGAGCGCCCCTCCTTCTCGGCCTTGCGGCGGGCGGCGTTGAACACCTTCTCGAAGATGTACGGCACGGCCAGGAAGAACGTCGGCTTGAACGCGGCCAGGTCGGGCAGCAGGGCCGCCGCGTTCAGCTGCGGCTGATGACCGAACTTCACCTTGCCGCG
Organism: Streptomyces azureus; assembly: GCF_001270025.1. NCBI lineage: Bacteria > Bacillati > Actinomycetota > Actinomycetes > Kitasatosporales > Streptomycetaceae > Streptomyces > Streptomyces azureus. The sequence continues at coordinate 1,576 of NZ_DF968309.1, forward strand.
GATCCCGGCGACCTGGACCATCCGCCCGAAGACATGGGCGAGCGGCAGGAACAGCAGGGTGGCGGCCTCGTCGCCCCGCTTGGAGTGGAACACCGGCTCCCAGCGCTCGATGACGGTGTCCGCCTCGTACATGAAGTTGCCGTGCGTGATGACACAGCCCTTGGGGCGGCCGGTGGTGCCCGAGGTGTAGATGATCGTGGCGACCGAGTCGGGGGTGACGGCCTGCCGGTGGCGGTGCACCACCTCGTCGTCGAGGCTCGCACCGGCGTCGTACAGCTCGTGCAGGGCGCCGGAGTCGAGCTGCCACAGGCGGCGCAGTTGCGGCAGCCGGTCGATGACGGTGGCGATCGTCATCGCGTGGTCCTCGTGCTCCACCACCGCGGCCGTCACCTCGGCGTCGTACAGCATCCAGAAACACTGCTCGGCCGAGGAGGTCGGGTAGACCGGCACGACCTGGGCGCCGATCGTCCACAGCGCGTAGTCGAACAGCGTCCACTCATAGCGCGTACGGGAGATGATCGCGACCCGGTCGCCGAACCGGATGCCGCTCGCCAGCAGGCCCTTGGCCAGGGCGAGCACCTCGTCGCGGAACTCGGCGCTGGTGACGTCCCGCCACTGCCCGGACTCGTCCTTGCGGCCCAGCGCGATGCGCAGCGGGTCCTCCTGGGCATGCTCGAAGACCACGTCGGCCAGACCGCCCACCGGAGGTGCCAACGCCAACGGAGGGTTGGTGAACTCGCGCAAACCCCGCTCCCCGCTCCTCAGCGCTTCGGTTGAGTGACGCTCCGCACAGCGCGGTGAAAGCTACCCCAACCGGGCAGAGGGCGGGAGGGGTGGCGAAGCGAGCAGCGCTCTTGTCCGCGCTGGTCAGGGAGGGAAAATGCGCTCACATGGGGAAGGGTCGGACAGAATCCTGACGGTTGAGTAAGTTTCGGAGCCGTAATCTCCACCGAATCTGTACGACCCGTTACGGCCCGAGGCTCGCCGTGCGCGGTGCCCGGCCGTCTCTTCTGTCAGCGCCCCGGGGGCGGATTTCGTCACTCCGGTTCAGTCGGTCACCGCCCGACAGGATCGCCGCGGCCAGGGCGTCCGCCGCGCCCTGGGCGGAGGGGCGGCGCCGGCCGTGGACCACGACGAAGTCCACCTGCCCGAGTTCCGGCAGCCCCGCCCGGTCCGGGACGCGGACCAGGCCCGGCGGGATGAGGCCGCGGGAGTGGGCCATCACGCCGAGCCCCGCCCGGGCCGCGGCGACGAGACCGTTGAGAGAGCCGCTCGTGCACACCACGCGCCACTCGCGGCCCTGCCGCTCCAGCGCCTCCAGGGCGAGCGCGCGGGTGATGCCCGGCGGCGGATAGACGATGAGCGGCACGGGACGGTCCGGGTCGAGCCGGAGGCGCTTTGCGCCGATCCACACCAGCCTGTCGTGCCGGACCAGCTCGCCGCGCGGGTCCTCCGGCCGCCGCTTGGCCAGGACCAGGTCCAGCTTCCCGGCGGCGAGCTGCTCGTGCAGCGTGCCCGACAGCTCGACCGTCAGCTCCAGATCGACCTCCGGGTGGTCGTGCCGGAAGCCCTCGAGGATCTCCGGCAGCCGGGTCAGCACGAAGTCCTCCGACGCGCCGAAGCGCAGCCGGCCGCGCAACCGGGTGCCCGTGAAGAACGCCGTCGCCTGCTCGTGCACCTCCAGGATCCGGCGCGCGAACCCGAGCATGGCCTCGCCGTCCTCCGTGAGCTCCACCGAGTGCGTGTCCCGGGTGAACAGCGTCCGCCCGGTGGCGTCCTCCAGCCGTCGCACGTGCTGGCTCACGGTGGACTGCCGCAGCCCGAGCCGCCGGGCGGCCTGCGTGAAGCTCAGCGTCTGCGCCACCGACAGGAAGGTGCGCAGATGGGAGGGGTCGTACATGGCGCCAGGCTATCGCGGAACACGATGACAGTGAGAGCGGTATGCGGGATTCCCGATCGCCGGTCCGAGGAGCAGGATGGAAGGGGGCCGTACCGGCCCTGAAGCGCACGTGAGTACCGCACGTATGTACCGCCCGTAAGAACTGAGCAAGTGGAGCACCGTGAAACGCCTGCGCCGGCCGCGTCGGATGCCGATCGACCCGTACATCCTTCTCCTCCTCGCGACGGTGGGCGTCGCCGCCCTGTTCCCGGCGCGCGGGACGGTCGCCGATGTCACGTCCGGTGCCTCCACGGCGGCGATCGCCCTGCTGTTCTTCCTCTACGGCGCGCGGCTGTCCACCCGTGAGGCACTGGACGGACTGCGCCACTGGCGGCTCCACGTCACCGTCCTGGCCTGCACCTTCCTCGTCTTCCCGCTGCTCGGCCTGGCGGCCCGCGGACTGGTGCCGGTGATCCTGACGCACCCGCTGTACCAGGGCCTGCTCTTCCTCACGCTCGTCCCGTCGACCGTGCAGTCCTCGATCGCCTTCACCTCGATGGCCCGCGGCAACGTGCCCGCCGCGATCTGCGCGGGCTCCTTCTCCTCCCTCGTCGGCATCATCGCCACCCCGCTGCTCGCGGCCTCGCTGCTCGGCGGCAACGGGGGCGGGTTCTCCGCCGACTCGCTGCTGAAGATCGTGCTGCAACTGCTCGTGCCGTTCCTCGCGGGACAGCTTCTGCGCCGTTGGATCGGCGGCTTCGTCACCCGTCACAAGAAGGTCCTCGCACTGGTGGACCGCGGCTCGATCCTCCTCGTCGTCTACACCGCGTTCAGCCAGGGCATGGTCCAGGGCATCTGGCACCAGGTCAGCCCCCTCCGGCTGGGCGCACTGCTGGTCGTCGAGGCCGTGATCCTCGCCGTGATGCTGCTGCTGACCTGGTACGGCGGCAAGGCGCTGGGCTTCGGCCGGGAGGACCGGATCACCCTCCAGTTCGCCGGCTCGAAGAAGTCCCTGGCCGCCGGACTGCCCATGGCGAGCGTCCTGTTCGGCCCGCAGGCCTCGCTGGCCGTGCTGCCGCTGATGCTCTTTCACCAGATGCAGCTGATGGTCTGCGCGGTGATCGCCAAGCGCCGCTCGAACGACCCCCGCCCGGAGGTCACCGGGCCGGAGCCAGCCGCAGCGTCACGAACCGCGGTCGGTACAGGGACACGTTCCGGCTGAGCTGGACGGCGGCGCCCGTCGTCTCCAGCCAGTTGACGTCGTAGCTCAGCACGAGACGCCCGTCGCCGCTCAGCACCGGGTGCGCCTGCGGGTTGTAGGCGGCCACCTGGCCCTGCGGCAGCGACGGGCTGAACTCCTTCGCGGGCCCGTGCCACGGCCCGGCCGGGGAGCACGCCCAGTACGAGGCCACGGTGGTCAGGCCCTTCGCGCCCGCGGCCATCGTGAACAGCACGTACGTCCCGCCGTCCCGGACGACCGAGAACGCGCTTCCCACGCCCCTGCGCTGCCCGTCCCCGAGCACCGGCCGGGGGCGGGCACCGGCCGCCCAGGCCGAGCCGGTCCAGTACCGCCAGGCCGCCGGATCCCCGAGCCTGCCCTCCGGCACCCGCGCCACGTACGCGTGCGACGCCGGGCGGGAGGCGGCCTGGCCGTCGTCGCCGCCGAAGACGTACGTCCAGCCGTCCTCCTCGACCAGCGTCGTACCGAACAGCACCCGCCGGGACGGGTCCGGTACCAGTTGCTGGTCGAGCACCTTTCCGATCGACTCCAGGCGCAGATCGGGCAGCGACAGCGTGGCCACCTCGGTCGCGGTGGGCACGCCGTAGATCCACGGGGCCTGGCCGGCCGTGCGCACCCACAGCAGCACCCGGACGACCTGCTCCGAGGAGCCGGGGGAGCGGGGTTCGACGCGGGCGGCGACCGGCCAGCGCCACTGGTTCGGCGCCGGGTCGGCGAAGAGCGGGGCGGGCAGGGTGGTCTCCAGCCGGCCGTCGCGCATCAGCACGGCCGAGTTGCGCACCAGCGGCGCGGTGGGGTCCCGCCAGGCGTGGGACTCGCCGGCCGGGTTGGGCGGGCCGTACACCCGGCCCAGGTAGGTGTCCGAGAACAGCCACAGCACCCGGCCGTCCGGCAGCCGCACCGAGTGGGTGCCGTCGCCGCCGGTCCAGTCGTCGGTGCGGGACGCGTCGTCGCCGTAGCGGGCGAACTCGGCGGTGAGGCCGTCGTCCGCCTGCCAGGAGCGGACCGTGCGCGCCCGGCAGGCGGCCTCGTCGTCCGGACTGTCGTCCTCAGGGAGGGCGATGAGCAGCGCTGCCCCGAGAACCAGGACCAGCAGCAGGCCGATCCCGGTTCCCGTGCGCTGTCGTGCTCGTGCTGTTTCTGCGTCGTCGGGCACGTGCCGTGACGTTAGTTGCTGCCGCTCACCTGGTCCATGGGGAGCCACAGCACCGTGCCCCTGGCGGCCGCGCCCTTGGTGCCCGCGGCCACCTCCCTGTCGGTGAGGGCCCGGTTCCAGACGCGGACGTCGTCGATCGCCCCCGTGAGGAACGCCCGGCTGTCCATGCGCTGGCCGATGTGCACGCCGAAGGGGGAGTTGCGGCTGACCGAGCCCGGCACGTCCGGGGTGCTGATCGGCGTGCCGTCGAGGAAGAGGGTCAGTTGCCCGCCGCCCCTGCGCAGGACCAGGTGGTGCCAGCGGCCGTCGTTGTGGGCGCCGGAGGTCCACACCGAGGCCGTCCTGACGGTCGTCGCGCCCGACCGGGTGGTGACGAGCGCCCGGACCCGGTCGCTCGCCGGCTCCCCGCGCAGCCAGACCTGCGGCTGGGTGCTGCCGATGCCGCCCATCCACAGGAAGGGCTGTTCGCCGGTCGTGGCCGTATAGCGGAAGAACAGCGAGGCCGTGAAGTCCCCCTCGCCGAGCGGCAGTCGGGACCGGTACGGCAGGCGTACGGCGTCGTCGGTGCCGTCGAAGGACAGCGCGCCGCCGCGGACACCGGCCGTCCGCCCGGCATCGCCGAGCACGGCCGCGGGCCGCGCGCCCGACGCCGCGTCGCGGGTGGTCGGGTCGGCGCCACGGCGTGGCTTCAGCCAGTCCTCGGTGAAGCGGGCGAAGCGGATCTCGTCGCGGGCGTCGACCGCGCCGCCCTCGTAGAGCAGGCCCACCGTCGAGGAGTCGACCGCCGCCATGTCGGAGTAACCGGACCAGTCCGTGGTGACGACCGTGCCCCGGTCCACGCTGTCCCAGGTGCGCCCGCCGTCGTAGGAGGAGCGGACCATCATCGTCCGGCGGCGGTCGGGATCGGCCGGGGCGGACAGCAGCATCCGGTCGCCGAGGCGCAGCGTCGCGCCCTGGACCTGTGGGGTGTAGAGGTCCGGGAGGGCGCGGAAGGGCGTGGCGAAGCTGTCGCCGCCGTCCAGGCTGAGGGTCTGGGAGCGGTGCCCCAGATCGGTGCCGTCCTGTTCGCGGCCGCTGACGAGGACGGCCCCGTCGGAGCGTTCGGTGAGCGTCACCTCCGAGGGCTTCTGCCGGAACATGCCGTCCTGCGCTATCGGCCAGGAGTCCGTGGCGCCGATCCGCCAGTGGTCGCCGCCGTCGTCGCTGACGATGAGCGCCGCGTGGTTCGCGGTGACCCGGCTGCCGTCCCACGTCTCGGTGTTGACGCCGAACACCAGCCGTCCGGCGTGCTTCCCTCGGGTGAGCTGGATGCCGTGCACGGGCCCGGTGGCGTACCAGGAGTTCCAGTGCCCGGGCAGGATCTGGTCGCTCAGGTCGCGCGGCTCGGACCAGGTCCGCCCGTCGTCGTCGCTGTACTGGAGGTGCGGTGTGCGGTCGCAGGGGACGGTGCAGTTGCCGGCGTCCGTACGGCCCGTGTTGTACGTCTCGGCCAGCAGGATCCGGCCGGTCCTGCGGTCCACGAGGGGCGCCGGGTTGCCGTGCGTGTCGCCGGCGCCCTCGTTGACGACCTGGAGCGGTCCCCAGGTGCGGCCGCCGTCGGTGGAGCGTTTGAGGACGATGTCGATGTCGGCAGCGTCACCGCAGTTGAGGACGCGGCCCTCGGCGAAGGCGAGCAGCGTGCCGGCCGTGGTCCGCACGATCGCCGGGATCCGGAAGCACGCGTAACCGGGGTCCTGGGAGGCTTTGAAGAGGACCTGTTGGTCGAACTCCGGTAACGATGCGAAGGGTTGGGCATGGGCCGCCGGGCCTGCGGGCGCGAGCAGCGCCGCGGCGGTGAGAACGGCTGTCAGGGTGGATCTCAGACGTGCGCGAAGACTTGACGGCATGGTGCGACCTGCCCTTCATGCGTCTGTCGGCTGGACCACCGGGGCATGGGAACAGACATCCGGGGAGCGGACATTCGGTCAATCGGACATCCCACGTCCCATGTGTGGGCCACAGACGGTACTTGGCTTCACAGACCCCCCACAAGGAGCGTGCGTCAGGGGATCAGGACGACCTTGCCGAGGTTGGCCCTCGCCTCGATCTCCCCGTGTGCCTTCGCCGTGTCCTGAAGGGTGAACTCCCCATGGACGGCGGGCTGGAGCTCTCCGGCGGCGAACAGCCGCTACAGCTCCTCGCGCCACTGCTCGTACAACTCCGGTTCGCCGCGGGCGATGCGGGCCATCTGGAACCCGATCACCGACTTGGTGCCCACGAGCAGGTCGTACGCCTGGACGGTGCCGCCGCCCGAGCTGTACGCCACCAGCCGTCCCTCCGGGGCGAGTGCGGCGAGGGCCGGGGTGAGCAGCTCGCCGCCGACCGCGTCCAGGGCGTAGTCGACCGGGGCGCCCCAGGTGTCGTCGCCGTAGGTGACGACATGGTCGGCGAACGACCTCCGGGCGGCGGGCCTGGTGGTACGCGAGTCGGCCTCGAAGGACCGGCGGAAGAACGCGGTGTCCCTCACCGCCCGGGGAGCCCGGCTGCTGACGCGCTGCGAGAGGCGGCCCGCGCGGCCAACGATGAGCTGCTCGCCCCGCTGTCGGAAGCCGAACGCGAGCAGTTCACGGGCATGCTGCTCCGGATATCCGGCACGGCGGACTAGTGTCCTGCGCCAGTTCCTCGTCGAGGCCCGAAGCTGGAACCGCTGTTGCTCTCCGCTGATGAGCGGGCGATGTTGGAGCGGTGGACGCGTCGGGCCACATCGGCCCAGGCCTGGCCCTGCGCGCACGAATTGTGCTGGCGTGCGCGGGGCCGGACGTGCCACTGATCGTCGCGGTCGCCCGGGACCTGCGGGTGACTGCCGACACGGTCCGCAAATGGCGGCGGCGGTTCCTCGCCGACCGCCTGGACGGCCTCGTTGACGAGCCCCGGCCGACCCGCTCGTACGCCGTGACGGGGGAGCCCAGTGCCTGTGCTCAGGACCTCGATGACGCACCGCCGCAAGCGGACCCTGGCATACAGCCGCTCCGAGCGGCACACGTCTGCACACACGCGAAGACCTCGACCGCAGCGTTTCCGCTGGTAACGGGGTCTCTGGGCACCTCCTCCAGGGTGCCCCCGGCAGGATTCGAACCTGCGCACACGGCTCCGGAGGCCGTCGATATTTTCATATGTTTACCAGGCCGGCGGCCTTTATGGCGCTGTGTCAGATCCGCCGTCTCGCATATAGCCCACGAAAAAGAAATACCCTCTGGCTGTCTAGATCCGATCGCTTGCGAATTGTTGATTTTCGGGATGCGGCCTTTTTTGGGGCGAACAGGGCGTGGCGGTGGTTCCCTGAGAATGTGGACGATCGCCGGTTTGGCTAACCGGCGATCCCGCGCTATGGTGCGCCGCTCAAAGTTGCCTCTACGTCTGAGAGCGATCTCTGTGTGCGGTCCCCATGCGGAAGACGGCTGACCCGCCAGGCGCCGAATTCCGGCCGCCTGCGGGGATGGGGCTCCTTGGATACGTCATCAAGCAGCCGCAGTTGGGGCTTGGCCGCCGCGTACCGTGTGTCCGAGCCGTGACTCACCCGGATCTCACGACGCCGTCCGGCACATCACGTGGCTGTCCTCGCGGTCACAGGCTCAAAAAGCAACCGTCTACCCGCAGGCGGTTTACGTAAACAGTCCTCACAATGGCCATACGGAAATCAGATGTGGGGAACCGGTGTGCGCCGGCGTCAAGTGATCTGATTTGTCAAGTTTTTGCTTATTCCTGATGAACAAGAGGCTTGGTGGCAGGCTAACGTGCCTGCCACTCGCGCTGAAGTTTTCGCTCCGGCTAGGACGGCCGTCGGCGCGGCCACGCCCTTGGCCGGGGCCTTTCTTCCTTAGGGGAAGCCGTGCAACGAAACATCATTGCCGATCTGGGGCTTTCGGAAACCGAAGAGGCGGCCTACCGCTACCTTCTGTGCACCCCAGGCGCGACCGCCCAGGAACTGGCTACCGCCCTCGATGTTCCCGCGGCAGATGAGGTAATCAAGCGGTTGCTCGATCAAGGGTTGATCCGCCAGCAGTCACCGGACGGGCGTGTCATGGCATACCCGCCGGTGAGTGCCATGGAAGCCCTGATCGACAGACAGCTCCACGACCTGCACGAGCGGATGCGGCGCACCACCGCGTGCCGCCACGTCATCGACACGTACATGGACATCTGGACGCAGGGCATCCGGGAGCAGAATGCCGACCAGGGGCAGGCGCTCGGTGTCGAGCGTGTGGAGGGAATCGACAGCATCCGCGCCCGGCTGGACGATCTTATTTTCTTCGCGCGCGATGAGGTCCTGTGCACCCACCCGCGCGGCCCGCTGTCCCCAGAAGCGCTGGCGGACGCGCGGCCCCGGGACGCCTTGCTGCTCAAGCGGGGTGTCAGCATGCGTTCGATCCTGCACACGAGCGCCCTGTCGGACCCGCTCACGGCCACCCGGCTGCGGGAGATCGCGGCCGCCGGAGCCCGGGCCCGGGTGTCGGACTCGCAATTCGAACGGATGGTCATAGTCGACCGCAGTAAGGCCCTGGTCCCCATCGACCCGGGGAACACCGCACGTGGTGCGCTGCTGGTGCACGAACCCGGCGTTGTGGCCAGTTCGGTTGCTCTCTTCGAGCGCATCTGGGAGGGCGCGCAGCCTTTGGAGAACGTGACTGCCGACGATGCGGGACCGACTCATGAGCTTCAGGAAGTCGAGCGGAAAGTGCTCGCCACACTGTGCCGGGTGGACAAGGACGAGATCGGGGCGAGGGAAATCGGTGTCTCCGTACGGACCTATCGTCGGCACGTGGGGGATCTGATGCGGCAGCTGGGCGCCAGCAACCGTTTCCAGGCCGCGTTGCTGGCCCGCGACCGCGGCTGGATCTGACGTGACGAGCGGCGGTGGGCCAAGGGCACGCAGATGAACATCTCAGACCACACCGTCCGTACGCGATTCATATCAGCGGGTGGGGGTGCGGCGAATGGCCGGACCGTGCCCGAAGCCCCGTACGTGCCTCGGCGGTCTCCAGCCGGAAGCGGTTCCAGCCGAATGAGCACCGTTCGTCGATGCGCAGCGGCTGCAGTCCGGCGGGTATCACCTTCACCACGGCCCAGCCCATGGCGCGCACGGCCGGCGGCAACCGGTGGCTCAGGTCGACGGCCAGGGGACGTGCGCCCTGGGCATGCAGGCCCGCCAGGATTTCCTCCGTCGACGGCTGCCCGGGGGTGAGCCGCAGGGCCGCGGAGCCGGGCTCGAACCCGTCGCACCACCGCCTCACCGTCTCCCTCCCCTCAGCCGATGCGAACCACCGTGCCCGGTCCATGTCTTCGGTGACGATGCCGGGCACGGGCTCGTCCGCGTACCGGGGACCGACCAGCCGCAGACACGACATCACCTGGAGGGCCTCCTGCAGCGCGCCCGCAAGGCTCTGGCCAGGGTCGGTGGAGGCGTTGCATCCGACGGCCGCGCCCTGGTCCCCCAGGAGGATGCCCACCACGCACGTCACGCCGTCCACCGCGGTGGGCACCTCGGCCAGTACCGGTTCCCATCCGCCTGCCCGGGCGTGGCGCAGGGCGGAGCCGAACCTCCGCCAGGACGGAGAGCCGGGGGCTGCCGCGATCGAGACCTCCGGGTCGATGCGCCGCAGGGTCAGCGCACGAACCCAGGCGACGGTCAGCGCGTCCCGTTCGATGACCTCAAGCAGCGCCGAGCGCAGCGCCATCCCGGGCCCTGCGCCGGCGGCCGCCCCGGACGGGGTGGGGTCGAATCCGTCGCTGTCCTCCGGCCGGGGTGGGTGGTCGACGAGCCCCGCCGGCACCCACATCCGGTGGCCGTCGAGCAGCCTGCGCGCCGGGTACCAGGTCCGCACCTGTCCCACGCAGTCCTCGGCGCCCAGCCCGGCCTCGTGGAAGCCGAGTACGTCGCCGTCCAGGGCGGTGGATGGGCCCCTGCGGCCCTCTCCGGGCAGCGGCTGGAGCGCGAACCGTTCGACGGCTTCTCCCGTGGCCCGGACCAGCACGTCCGCACGGTTCACCCCGTACGCGCCGACCACCTCGTGGGAGATCGGCTGGGACGGGCCGCCGGACACCGGCTCTCCCTGCTGCCCGGCCAGATGAACCAGTCCCCGCCACTGGGGCTCGCCGGTGCCCGGGGGGTGCAACTGCCAGCCGCGGGTGAGCTGTGCCTCAGGGGCGAGGGTCGCGAGGACGTCGATCACAGCTGGCTCCTCCGCGGTCGCGGCTGGTCGATGATCTCCCGGTAGAGGGCGGTCAGTTCGGCGGCGCTGAAGGCGCCCAGCATGGGCTGGCTCCCGCCCCAGGCTTGTGCGGTTCGCCAGGCCAGCTCCTGGGGCGGCGGGGCCTCGGTCTTCCGCAGCGCCGGTACGTCCCACGCGGCGACCAGGGCGCGGAATCCGGCGACGGGGTCGGTGGGCAACCGCATGGGTCCCAGGGCGCGCCACAGAGCCTGCCAGGCGGTGTGCAGCCGGGCCGGGTCGCCGAACCGGGTGTCACCAGCGAGCAGCCTGGACCACACCACGGGTGCCACCGAGACGGTGGCAGTCATCTTGCGTACGCCGGCGAGCGTGGACAGTTCGTTGGACAGGTACCAGATCTTCCCGCCGAACGGGTCACGCCCCAGCGCCGTCCAGCCAAGCACGGTGCGTGCGCTGAGCAGGGCGATGTCGATGCGCAGCGGGGCGGGCACGTCGTACCGCGCGTTGGCCGCCTCAGCCCCCGAACGGCCCAACTGGGCCAGCAGCGTCAGCAGTTCGGCATCGGAGGCACCCGGGCACTGTCCGACCGGCGGCAGGGCACAGATGTTGAGCAGCCGCATCATCGCCTCAAGCACCCCTTCCAGCAGCAGCCGCCGGGGCAGGCCCGCCGTGGCCGCAGGGTCGAGGGCGGCGGTGCCCGGGGTGAGCGCGTCACCCGTGACGAGCTTTCGCCGGTCGCAGGCGAGGACGGTCGCCAGGGAACTGACCTCGGCGGCGGTTCCCACGGTGGTGGGGACGGCGGTGAACCGGGGCACCGGCCTTCGCCCGGGCGGACAGAGGATCAGGCCAGGCATGGTGGGGCGGCGTATGAGAGTGGACAGCTCAGGGCGGCTGAGGATCGCCCGGGCCACGGCGGCGGCGTCCAGCACACTGCCGCCGCCGATCGCCACCACGTGCCGGACATCACCCAGCGAGTCGGCGATTTCCCCCGAGCTCGCGAGGGTGATGGACCCCGGGTGCAGCCCAAGGCGCCGCAGCCGTTTCCCGGCTGGGCCGACCAGACGGTCGACGAGGCCCTCGGGAAGGCTGGTGTCGGTCACGAGCACCGTCGTGCCATCGGAGCGGGCCTGGCGAACGGCCTCGCGGGCGGCGCCCTGGCCGATCAGGAGTTCTGTGGGCCGACTCCACCGGGCCGGCTGAAAGGCAGTGGCGGGCTCGGCACGAACCGCGAGCGGTACCACGGTGGTCACTGGTGGGCCCTCCCTTCCGCGGGCCCTGAGAGGCTCGTGGTCAGATGCCGGTGAGAGCGGGGGTGACGGCCTGGGGCGGTCGCTCTGCGAGAGCCCCGATGACACTGCCGCCCCCGGCTCTTCCGGAGCTGTCGACCGGAAACAGAGGGACGCGCCGCAGAGCGCCAGTCAGTGACCGCCCGGCAACCAGCTCCGTCACCGGCCTGTCGCTGCTGGACAACAGCCGCCACGAGGGCGCCTGGGCGGCCGACATCCACCCATGGGTCCGAGGCCGCGGCATGGACCACCCGCACGCCACCCGGGTCCCGGCCCGCGCACGGGCCCGCGTGATCCACCGCTGCTGGCTCGACCACGAGCCCAACGACCCCGCCCGAGACGGTGCGGTACGACACTTCTTGGCCCAGCCCGAACTGGTTCAAGCGGCCCGAGGGTGACACAGGGGGTGTCATCGCGCCTCCACCAGTCCCTTGTGTACGGCCGTGCCCAGTTCGTGCGCCTCCTCGTCGGTGAGGGTCAGCGGCGGGACGAGCTGTACGCTCCCCGGGCCCGGGTGGGCCAGCGTCCCATGGCCGCGGATCGCGGCGATGGCCTGCTGCACCCGCTCGGCGCTGTACGGGGTGCCGTCGGGCTCGGCCAGCTGGATCCCGCGGAAGCAGCCCCGGCCGGTGACGGCGGTGACGGAGGGCAACTCGGCGACGAGCTCCGCCAGCAGCGCGTCGAGCGCGCGCGCCACCCGGGCGCCGGACTCCAGGGCGGACAACTCCGTGAACTGTGCCAGCGTCGCCAGGATCGCGGCACATGTCGGCGGTGTCCCGGCCTGTGTCTCCCCGTGCACCAGCAGCGCGTCGGCCCGCTCGAAGGCGTCGCAGACGGCGTGCGACGCCAGAACCGCGGAGGCGGCGCAGGTGCCGTTGGTCAGCCCCTTCGAGGTGACCATCAGGTCCGGGGCCTGCGCCCAGGCGGAGCTGGCGAACAGCGGCCCGGTACGGCCGTATCCCGTGGCCACCTCGTCGGCGACGAGCAGGAAGCCGTACTCCCGGCGGAGTTCCAGCAGCGCCTCCAGCGTCGTGCGCGGCAGTTCGTGGGCGCCGGAGCCGAACACCGGCTCGCACACCACCGCCGCCACCCGGTGGCCCTCGCGCCGCATCAGCCGTTCGAGGTCCTCCGGGCGGCCGGCGTCGACATGGCGGACGAGCCGTGTGTCCACTCCGTACAGTTGCTGGCCCAGTTCCTCACCGGACAGGGAGAACGCCCCATAGGTCAGCCCGTGGTAGCTGCCCTTGAAGCCGACGATCAGGCGGCGCTGGGGCTCGCCGGTGAGCAGGGCGTGGTGGCGGGCGACCTTCATCACCAGGTCGTTGGCTGAGCTGCCGGAGGTGGAGAAGATCACCCGGCGGAAGACCGCCGGCCCGGCGGCTTCTGTCAGGGCGCGGGCGGCCTCCAGGGCGTAGGTGTGCGAGTAGCGGAAGAGCGTCAGGTACGACGCCTCGCGCATGGCCCGGTCCACTGCGTCGGCGATGGCCGTGTTGCCGTAGCCGAGGTTGACGTTCCACAGGCCGCTGGTGGCGTCCAGGACCTCGGAGCCGTCGTCGAAGCGGAGCCTGGCGCCGGCCGCGGCCACGGCCCGCCGCTCCGGCTTGGCGTACGCCCCGGGCGGTACGAGCAGTTCCCACAGTGGGTAATGCGGCTCACGAGGGTTCACGACGGCCTCCTGGCGATGACAAGGGTGTTCCCGTCGGCGGTGCCGGCGAGGGGATCTCGCACCGGGCTGACGGACTCGATCTCGAAGCCCGCCGCGACGAGTTCGGCGCTCAGCCGGTCAGGGGTCACCAGGTGCACGAACGAGGTGAGCAGCAGAGGGCCGGCACCTCGGGCGACGCTCAGCGCGGCTACGTGGCGGGCGGCGAGTCCCGGCTCCACGTACGAGATGAGGGTGATCACGGCGTCGTCGGCGACGAAGGTGTGGATCTCCTCCTCTCCGGGTCGGACCCGCGGCGTCTCCACGGTGACCAGGAAGCGGCCACCGGGCAGCAGGTGCCTGTGAACGTTGCGCAGGAAGCCGGGCCGTTCGCCGGGGGGCACCAGCCCGATGGTCGTGATGCCGAGCAGGGCGGCCGCGAAACGCGTGTCCAGATCGAGCGCGGTCATGTCCTCGCGGAGCACGGTCAGACGGTCCGCGGCGCGGTGCGCAGGGAGCCGCCCGACCTGGGCGGTGAGTTCGCCCAGCAGCGAGTCGGACGTGTCCACCCCGGTGACCTGGTGCCCGGCGAGCAGCAGCGGCAGGGTCAGCCTTCCGGAACCGCAGGCGAGTTCCAGCACGGGCCCCCCGGTGCCGCGCAGTGCGGTGAGGACCTCGGTGATCTCGCTGCGGTCATGGCTGGTGACCAGGTGGTAGACCGGGCCGCCGAGATCGTCGTACAGGTCGGCGATCCTGAGGTCATCGCCCAGCGCCGCGGCGATTCGGGTGGCGGTGCCCGGCGGGATGTGCCGGGCACCGGTCCGCGGCGCCACCGACGGCGTGCTGATCGCTGTCCGGCCGTTCATGCCGCCCTCATCTCCGGCAGCCGCAGGCGGGAATAGAGGCCGGGGACCTCGTCCGCGCCTACCCCCAGCGCCGCGGCGGCGACCGCGTCGGCCTGGCGCTGGTCGCCACAGGCGATCTTCGCTTCGACGAGTATCGCCACGTCCTGGCCGACCTTGAACGCCCGGCCGCCGTTCGGATAGAGCAGGAAGCATGTGCCGTCGTCGGCCCTGGCGATCAACGGGAGAGCCGCGCTCTCGACCGGCTCGGCCGGGGCCTGCGGGCACAGCCGCATACCGAATCCCGATATCCGTACGGGGCCGCCCGCAACCCTGCTCAGGGCTCGGACGGCGTCCAGCGCCTGTAGGTATCGGGGCAGCCAGGGGCGTTCGGCACGGGCCCGCTCCAGCGTCCTGGACGGGAGCACCCCGTCCAGGGAGGGATCGGTGGCGTGGGTGGCGACCGCGGCCCGGATCGCGGCGGCACCGTCCCTGAGCGGCGCGAGGTCGGCACCGCCCGGCGCGGTGCGGACCATGCCGTCCGCGGTGACGTACAGGCGAGCGACCCCGGTGGGCGCCATGCCGGCGAGCGCCGGGGCGTCGGCCAGTACGACGCCTGGGTTCAGCAGCCACTGAGGCAGGCTGCCGTCGGAGACGGCGAGGTCGGCGTCGGCCAGGAAGGCGGTCAGATCGTCCTCTCCGGTGATGCGCACGACCGTCGGGCCGACCAGCGCGACGAAGCCGAGCGCGACATAGTCGAACACCTGGATGTGGAACTCGCCCCCGACCACCAGGTCATCACCGCAGTTGAGCACGCTGCCCTCGAGGGCCACGGCGGGAACCGGCAGGCTGTCCGCGACGCCCGGCTCCGCGAAGATCACCCCGTCCGCGTCCAGCAGTCCGGAGGCGGCCAGCGCCGGCAGGTCGGCCCCGGCCTCGGCGACCACCTCGAAGGCGGTGTCGGACACCGCGTCGTAGTGTCCGCGGAGCCAGCGCTCAAGGTGGACGGTCGCCTGCAGGGGGGATCGCTCCGGCTGCGGCCGGAGAGGTGTTGTGGTCATGAGCACTCCAACATGAAGCGAGGAAACGGAAGGTGACGTTCCGAGGCGAGTTCGTCAGTGGATCAGGGAGGAAGTCAGGTAGTCGCACAGACGGGAGCCCAGCGACTCCCGGCCGAGGTCGACCCGCGCGGCGCCCGCGGCGGCGGGAAGTACGGCATCCCCGCTGAGCGGACGCACGGTGGTGGGGACCTTGAGGTCAGTGCGCACGGGGATGACGGCGCTGAGCGGAACCCTGGCGGTGCGCGCGGCACCGGGGGCGAGGGTGGTGCGGCCGAGTGTCCTGCCGAACAGGAAACCTTGAGTGCGCAGCAGCACGGGCGCGCCGACCGTTACGGAGGACGAGTCGGTACCCGGCGGCAGGACGAGGACGGGCCGGCCGTGCACCGTCGCGTAACCCGCCGGCATCTGCCGGTCGACCGTGACCTGGGTGAGCAGCACGGTGACGGCGGCCAGCGCGGTCAGCGCGACACCGGCCAGGCGCAGGACCGATCCGCCGGCTGTCCGGACCTCTCCCACAACGCGGCGCAGCACCTTGCAGGCCTGGAAAGCCAGCGCCAGCACCAGGAGCCACAGCAGGAGGGCTCCGAACGGGAGACCGCCGATCAGTCCGGCGACGACCGTCAGCCCGGTGCCGATCAAGTACAGCGGGAAGACCTGGCAGGCCACGCCGTAGGCGACGGCCCAGCGTATCTGGGGCAGTTCCCGCGGACGGTGGCCTCCCGCGACGCGGATCAGCGTCGCGGCGCGAGCGTCGGCCATGGCCTTGGCCCGGAGGTTGGGGATGTCCACGTGGCTCATCAGCGCCAGGTAGCCGTCGAACTTCACCAAGGGCAGGAGGTTGAAGACGCCGTACAGATAACAGACAACCGCGAAGATGAGCAGGCTCGAACGGACCTGCCCGCTCGTGGCCGGCGCAGCGAGTGCGGCAGTCGCGCCGATGACGGTCTGGACGCCGACCCCGGCGAGCGCGACGGCCACCCGCTGCTCCTTGCGGGGCAGCCGCCAGCCGTCGGAGACATCGCAGAAGAAGGCCGGGGTGAGGTAATAGAACATCATCCCGACCCGGGTGGGGCGCTGACCGTAGTGGGCGAGCACCGCGCCGTGGCCGACCTCGTGCACCCCGGTGACCAGCAGCACCCCGGTGAAGACGCTGAGGTACGTCTGTGCGCTCGGGGGTGTGGACACGGCCTGCCACACCGTCTGCGCCTGGGCCGTCAATGCCATCAGCCCCGCGATCACCAGCAGGAGAAGGACCGTAAGGCCGCGCCGGGAGAGCAGCGCGCGAGTGACCGGGAGAAGCCGGTCCATCAGGCGGTCCGGGTTCCACAGGGTGAACTGCAAAGTCATCGGCGGTACGAAGCGCAGCCGGCCCGCAGTGACTTGGGCAGACCGACCCGCCGGCTTCCGGCGGACGCTGCCCCCGCCTGACGTACCGTGCGCGCTTTCGCCCGACGCGCCGCCCACCCCGTCGGAGTCTGCCAGCAGGCCGAACCGGGCGAATGACTTCAGCGCCTCCCGTACGCGCTGTTCCGTCCAGGGAGCGCCGAGGTCCTCGGCGAGCCCGGCCGGTGAGCAGGTGCCGTCCAGGCGGTCGAGCAGCCGGGCGGCGTCCGCCCCGACCCTGAAGTAGCGCTCACCGTTCTGTACGAGCCAGGGTGCCCCGTCGTCCTGCGGTGGATGCACCCGCACGTCCGGCAGCCGGGCAAGCAGGGGTGTCGTGGTGGCCATGACTGCTCCTTCACACCAGATCGCGGCGGGTGAATGCCTGCTGGGCGGCCAGGGCCGCGGCAGCGCCCCAGGCGAGCAGCAGCAGCACCCCGTACGGAGCGGCCAGCCGGTCGGGGAACGCCGGGTCGCCCAGCACCGCGTCCTGGGCGCCACCGGGCAGGAACCGCCCCACGGAGGGGAAACTCTTCAACACCAGCGTCTCGGCCGTGGTGGTCCACACCATCAGAACCACGATCGCCAGTACCTGGCTGCGCAGCAGGAAGCCGATCGCGGCGCCCCACGGACCGGCGAACACGCAGACCAGGACGATGGCCCCGCTGATGGTCCACGTACGGCTGTCCATGACCAGCGAGACGTCATGGGCCCGGAACGCCAGCCAGGCGACCACAAGGGCACCGCCCGCTGAGGCGATCCCGAAGATCAGCCCTCCGATCGTGGCCGTGCCCAGCTTGACGGCCAGCAGAACCGTCCGCGAGGGAGCGTGCAGCACGCTGCGGCCGATGGCACCGGACCGGTACTCGTTGGTCACCAGAACCGCGCCGAAGAGCATCGCGAACAGCGTTCCGGCGAAACCGAGACCGACGACGGTGTGGGAGACTTCCGCCAGGCTGGCTGGTTGCGGGCCACGGGTGGCGGTGGACAGTTTCTCGCCGAGGCCGCCCAACTGCGATGCGGTGATCAACACGGTGTTGACGACAAGCATGGTGGGCAGCGCGAATCCGCTGCGGGCCTTGAGCAGTTCGGCCGACATCTGATGGCGGACACGGCGGCGGAGGACGGTGGACTCAGACATGGGTCAACTCCTTTGCGCGCTTGCCAGTCCGAGGTAGGCACTCTCCAGGCGCTCCGGGTCTCCGTCGCCCAGCTCCCGCAGCGATCCGCAGAACAGCACCTGTCCGCGGAGCACGACGACGTCATCGACGCTGCGCGCCACTTCGGAGAGCATGTGACTGGCCAGGAGCACGGTCCGGCCCTCGGCGGCCAGTGCCCCGACGAGGTCGCGCATCCAGTGGATGCCCTCCGGGTCGAGGCCGTTGAGGGGTTCGTCGAGTACCAGCAGTTCAGGGTCGGGGAGCAGTGCGGTGGCCAGGGCGAGTCGCTGACGCATGCCCGTGGAGCAGGAGCGGACCCGTTTCCCTGTGGCTCCCTCCAGGCCTACCGTGCGCAACACCTCGTCGGTCCGTTCCGCTGACAGGCCCAGGGAACGGGCGACGATGTCCAGTTGGCGCCGCACGGTGACATTGGGGTGGAATCCCAGGGAGTCCATGGTCACACCGACGCTGCCGTGGACCGTCACCGTGCCGGAGTCGGGGCGTACCAGGCCGAGCAGACACCGCAGGGCGGTGCTCTTGCCCGCGCCGTTGGGCCCGAGCAGCCCGGTGACCCGGCCTGGCCCGACCTCGAACGACACGTCCCGCAGTACGTGGTGGTCGCCGTAGCTCTTGTTGAGCTTCTCGAACACAGCGGTGGGCGGCGACGCGGAACCCCCGATCACGGCCGCTGTCCGTCCCCCCGGCGCATGGCGAGCATGCTGCCGAGCACGGTGACCCCTCCGACGAGCGCCGCGATCGGGGGGAGGGTTGTCTGGTTGGCCAACGATGAGCCAGAGAGCTTGGGCATGGCAGGTCTCCTGCGGTGAAACTGCTGCATATTGGGGGTAAGTGCCCGAGGTGGAAGGGGGCCGGGTGACGGTCGGCCCCGCTCCACCCCAGGCGTTCGTCTCCGCCGGGACGCAGATGGTCAGTTCGCGTCCATGGAGAGTGAGATCACGTGAGGGCGACCGCACCCGCGACGGCGAAGGGATAGACCACGTGGCCGATGGCTCACGTGGTGCCGGCGATCACGGGGCCGGGTTCGAGGCCGGCAGGAACGGGCCGAGACCGGGAGCGTGGAGTCCCTCGAGTTGCTCGATCCCGAAGGCCGTGTCCGCGGGGTTGTGCATTCATTCATGTCATGTACCTTTCAAGACTGCCGCCCCTGCTGGGGATGAGCCTGAGACGTGCTGCTCGGTACGACGCTCAGGTGGTGCCCGGGGTGGAGGGGGCCGTGTGACGGTCGGCCCCCCTCACCCCGGCGCTCAGCCTGAGGGACTTGCCGGGCGGTACGACTCTCAGGTCAGGGCGATGGCGACGCCACCGGCGACGGCACCGGCGGCAGCGGCGACGGCGGTACCGGCGAGCGGGCCGCCGTGCAGCAGCCAGTGCAGGAAGCCGGGAGCGTGGAGCCCCTCGAGCTCCTCGACCTCGAAGGCCGTGTCCGCGGGGTTGTTCACGTGCTCGTTCATGTCATGCACCTTTCGGGTAGTCCTTGCTCGGTCTGAGACTTGACCGGTGTGTGGTACGACGCTCAGGTGATGCCCGGGGTGGGAGGGGGGCCGAGTGACGGTCGGCCCCCCTCCACCCCGGCGCTCAGCCTGAGAGGCTTGCCGCGCGGTACGACTCTCAGGTGAGGACGAGGCCGATGGACGCGGCCAGGGCACCGGCGGAAGCGCCGGCGTAGGCACCGGCGACGATCTCCCAGAAGCCGGGAGCCTGCATCGGCTCGAGCTCCTCGATCTGAAGCTCCGTGACGTTCTCCATGATGTTTCTCCTTTCAGATTCTGCTTGTCAGTCGATACGTTGCGGTCAGGTGAGGAAGACGGTCACGCCGGTGACGAAGACGGTCGCGCCGCCCCCGAAACCCTTGAGGAACTCACCCCAGTTCCACAGGGCTTCCAGCGACTCGAGTTCCTCGACCTGCAGTTCCATCAGGTTTTCCACGATGCACTCTTCTTCGTTTGTTCGTGAGCCGGGACGTCGCTGTCAGGTGAGGAAGACGGCAACGCCGACGGAGAAGGCGGTCGCGCCGGCCCCGAAGCCCGAGCCGAACTCGGCCCAGTTCCACAGAGCGTCCAGCGTCTCGAGTTCCTCGAACTGCAGATCCAGATCGGTGCTCATTTCTCCACCGTCCTTTCGTTGGTTGGTATGGCGATCCCGCACACCGCTCCGGTGTGCGTAAGCCGGCCGGCCAGGTGAAAGACGCACTTTCATTTCCGTCACCCCTGCGGACGACAAAGGATCTCACGCGCGCCAGATGATGTCCCGCGCGGGCGGGACAGAAATCGGATGCGTTCGGTTCCGTTGCGCTGAACGCAGTTCGGACGTTCATCGGAACCTTATTCTCTGCCGATTTCCTCCGGCACGAAGAACAATGCCAGAGGGTCACGTCTCCCGGGGAGAGTAAGAGGCTTCAGCTTTGTGCAGTGCGCATTGCAGCCTCCTGCCACAAAGTCAGGCGCTGTTCCCTTCCCGACCCCGTCCCCGGGGGCCACGGCCTCGGGACAGGGCTGTCCGTTCTTGCCGAACGCACGACCTGTGGAGGCTGTCACCTGGACCGGGGCGCCGACTGTGCGCTCGCGAGGCTCGAAGGACGGCGGGACCGGGGCCTCCGGCAGGGAGTGCCGGGCGTCAGGGGTGATGCGGCCGACGACCCCCGGTGCGGCGCAGTCACCCGCGCCCAGGTCATTCCTCCGTCCCGTCCCCGAAGCCGCATGGCGCCGCGACGGCTGGGGCGTGGCATGGTTGCCGTCCAAGGGACCGCAGCTCTGAACGCCTGCGCCGGGCCTGCCTGCGGCGGACGTATATGGGGAGCGCTCGCGGTCCGGGGGACAAGGGTGTTGCCCGGCTCCTCTGTTGCGGCGGTGCAGACCGGAGGCGGAGCCGGGGAGACGTGTCCGAGCGCCGCGCGAGGCGTAGCGGGAAGCGGTTCACGGCAGACGAACACGCAGGTCTGCAGACGGGTGCTGCCGCTCACGCGATCCGTGGCTCGACGCCGCCCGCCCGGACCGGAACACGGTGATCCGTGCTGCTCCTCAAGCACGCGAATCGCCAGGTGACCGGCGGCCCAGGCGGGCCGCCGGTCACCTGGCGACAGTGCTGAGGTGCTCAGCGAGACGATTGACTCGCGACCTCCGCGCAATATTCGGGAGTGTGCCTGCTCAACCTCCGCAACAGGAGGCTCTGGCGAACCTGAGCTGAGTCCGCCAAGCCAGGAACGGGAATCAGGTAAATGGGCCGGTCCTCAGTGCCTTTCGGCGGTGCCTCATTACGAGCTTGCCGACAGCGGCCGCATGCAATGGGGGTGATGACCTGTTATGGGATCAAAAACCTGAGGCCGGTGCTCAGCCGGGACCGCTCCGGGCGCGGCACCGACGGCAGTCGTCAACGGCCGGACAATAGGCCCGTACGGCCTGCCGGCGCAACAGCTGCCAGGGTCGCCAACTCCTTCCCCGGGCGAAAGCAGAACGTAGCAGTTGCTGCGGGCCGGGATGGGGGCCGCGTGAGCAGGCACTGCCATCGCCACAGAGGTGATGATTGCCATGGTTCCCACAGAGGCGAGGCTGACAGCGCCGCGTGAAACAGAAATGGTCTTTCTCATCGAAGGCTCCTCGGGTCGGGTTTCCTTGCGCGCTGAGCTTATTGCCGGTGCCGACGTCGTTGAAGACAGCGAGATTGCAGTTTCATGCATGCGACTGGCAGGGGTGTGCCATGCGGAGTCAGGAGGCGCGGACCGCTGTCGTCGGAGCGAACTGACGGCGGGAGTGAGCCGGCCCGGCACGGGGTGCTATCGACGTGAAGCGGAATCGGATCCGGGCGCACCGGTGGGCAACAAAAAAGGCCTTTCGCCCCCGATCAACGGGGGCGAAAGGCTCTTCGCTGAGCAGACCTTACGTCCGCTCACTTCTCCCAGGTGGTGAAGCGCATAGTGGTGTGCAGCCCGGAGGCGGTAACAGCCCACTTGGAGTTGCCGTCCTGCTGACCGCCACGGGCGTTCACGGACTGCGGCGGCGAGGGGGAGTCGTCGGAGACCGGCTTCTCGTCGCCACCTGTGGTCTCGTCGGCGGGAGCACAGCCATAACGCGGGCCGGAAAGGCAGTGGTCTGTCTCAGCTGAAGTGGCGGGGCCGGCCCCGCCACTGGTGTTCTGGCTGACCGATGAAGGCCGGAAGTAGTGGCTCACCTCCCCTCCGGCATCCGCAGACACGCACATCGCGGCGATGCCGAAGGCGCCTGCAATGACGGTGACGATTGCTCTGCGACAAGTCGATCCGACGTTCATCTGGGCACTCTCCTTGTTGTCTCGCCCCCGCGGAAAATGCTCGCGAGACCGGTTGCTCATCACAAGGTGAGAGTTCTGCAGGTTCGTGCACTCCGGCTGCAGGATCATGCCAGCTGCCATCCCGCCCCTGCACCTGCACTCCGTGCAGCGACCCCGAGACGGTCCCACGGCGCCGCCGAAGCGGGAGCGAAACAGGGAGGCTCACGCTTTCTCCGATGGGTCCAAGTAGAGGCCCACGACGTCGCGGACCTTGTCGATGAACAGCGGATCGGTGGACGACAGCTGGAACGTCTGCGAACGGTGCGGGGCGAGCGCGCATGCCCGCCAGATCCGTGAGACGGCCGACTGCGACATGCCGTGGCCGCCGCCATCGACCTGGTTGACCAATGGGTGGCGTTCTTCGGCTTCTCCTCCAGCGTCTTGACGATGACCCGCTAGACATCCGCGTCGGTGATCTTCCGGGGAACACCGTCAACTGTGCTTCACTCCGACCTACGCGTCCTGGGCCAACCCGGTCGAAGCCCACTTCGGACCACCGCGGCAGTTCACCATCGCCAACTCCCACCACCCGACCACGCCGTGCAGACCCGGGCCCTGCACGCCTACCTGCGCTGGCGCAACGCCAACACCCGCCACCGCGACGTCCTGGCCGCCGAACGCCGCGAACGTGCCCGCATCCGTAGCGAGAAAGGCATCCGCTGGGGCGGCAGACCCCTGCTTGAGGCGGCATGACTCCGCGTATCACTGCCGAGAAATGATCTTCAGTCCTGGGCGGCCGCGGCCCGCAGGGCGATCCGGTCCTCACCCGCGTACACGTTCATGGAGCTGCCCCGCAGGAAGCCCACCAGCGTCAGGCCCGCCTCGGCGGCCAGGTCCACCGCGAGCGAGGACGGCGCCGACACCGCCGCCAGGACCGGGATACCGGCCATCACGGCCTTCTGCGCCAGCTCGAAGGAGGCCCGGCCCGAGACGAGCAGGACCGTCCGCGACAGCGGCAGGTCCCCGTTCTGCAGGGCGCGGCCGACCAGCTTGTCGACCGCGTTGTGCCGGCCCACGTCCTCGCGGATGTCCAGCAGCTCGCCGTCCTCCGAGAAGAGGGCCGCCGCGTGCAGGCCGCCGGTCCGGTCGAAAACCCGCTGGGCGGCGCGCAGCCGGTCGGGCAGGCTCGCGAGCAGCTCGGGGGTGACCTGGAGCCGGGGAGTGTCGGCGATGGGCCAGCGGGCCGTCGTGCGCACCGCGTCCAGCGACGCCTTGCCGCACAGGCCGCAGGAGGACGTGGTGTAGACGTTCCGTTCCAGCGTGATGTCGGGGATCACCACGTCCGGGGCGGTCTGCACGTCGACCACGTTGTACGTGTTCGAGCCGTCGGCGGTCGCCCCGGCGCAGTAGACGATGTTCCGCAGGTCCCGCTGCCCGCCCAGCACCCCCTCGCTCACCAGGAAGCCCGCCGCCAGCGCGAAGTCGTCGCCCGGCGTCCGCATGGTGATCGCCAGGGGCTTGCCGTTCAGCCGGATCTCCAGGGGCTCCTCGGCGACGAGCGTGTCCGGACGGCTGGAGACCGCCCCGTCCCGGATGCGGAGCACCTTGCGTCGTTCCGTGACTCGTCCCATGTCCTGATCAGCCCCGGTTCTGTACGTGCTGGTAGCCGAAGCGGCCCTTGATGCAGAGATTGCCGTGGGTCACCGGGTTGTCGTGCGGCGAGGTGACCTTCACGATCTCATTGTCCTGCACGTGCAGCGTCAGGTTGCAGCCCACTCCGCAGTACGCGCACACCGTGGTCGTCTCCGTCTGCCGCGACTCGTCCCAGGTACCCGCCGCGCGCATGTCGAACTCGGACTTGAAGGACAGCGCGCCCGTCGGGCACACCTCGATGCAGTTCCCGCAGTACACGCACGCCGAGTCGGTCAGCGGCGCGTCGTGCTCGACGGCGATCCGGGCGTCGAAACCGCGCCCGGCGACCGAGATCGCGAAGGTGTTCTGCCACTGGTCGCCGCAGGCGTCGACGCACTTGTAGCAGAGGATGCACTTGTCGTAGTCACGCACGTACAGGTCGTTGTCGACCTTCGGTTCCTCGTTGAGGCGGGCCGCGTCCGGGCCGAAACGGTCGGGCTTCGCCTCGTACTCCTTGAGCCACTCGGCGACCCGCGGTGTCGTCGACAGATCGACCGAGGACGCGAGCAGTTCGAGGACGACCTTCCGGCTGTGCCGGGCCCGCTCGGTGCCCGTGCGCACCTCCATGCCCGGCTCGGCCTTGCGGGAGCAGGCCGGAACGAGGATCCGGGCCCCCTCGACCTCGACGACACAGACCCGGCAGGCGTTCTTCGGCCGCAGGGTGTCGCCCTCGCACAGGGTCGGGATGTCCTTCCCGGCCGCCCGGCAGGCGTCCAGAATGGTCGAGCCCTCGGGGACCCTGGCCTCCTCGCCGTCGATCGTGAACTCCAGCATGCGGCGCGGGATCCCCAGCGGTGTGACGGTCATTCGTACGCCCCCAGACGGTCGATGGCGGATTCCACGGCATTCCACGCGGTCTGGCCGAGACCGCAGATCGAGGCGTCCCGCATCGCGCGGCCGACCTCCCTCAGCAGGGCGATGTCCCCGGCGGCGTCGGCGCCGGTGCGCTCCACGATCCGGTGCAGCGCCTCCTCCTGCCGCACGGTCCCGACCCGGCAGGGCACGCACTGCCCGCACGACTCGTCGCGGAAGAACTCCGCGATGCGCAGCAGGAGCCGGGGGAGGGGCACGCTGTCGTCGAAGGCCATGACGACCCCCGAGCCGAGCGTCGTGCCCGCCTCCCGCGTGCCCTCGAAGGTGAGCGGGGTGTCCAGCTCGTCGGCCCGTACGAAGCCGCCCGCCGCCCCGCCGAGCAGCACCGCCCGCAGCCCGTCCCGCACGCCGGCGAGCGTGAGCAGGTCGCCCAGCGTCGCGCCGAACGGCACCTCGTAGACGCCGGCCGCTCCACGGTCCCGGAGACGCAGAACAGCTTCGGCCCGGTGGACCTGCCCGTGCCGATCGCCGCGCCGCGCCCGACCAGGCCCGAGTCGGTGACCTCGCGGATGACCCCGGCGGGGCCCAGCTCGAAGGCCCGGCGCAGGGCCGTGTAGCCGCCGTGGGCGCGGTAGTCGTCGAGGGACGCCGGGTCGACCACGCCGACGCGGTGCAGCAGCATCAGGCCGTCCTGTCCGGCCTGGGGCACCGCGAGCGCGGCCGGGGGCTCTTCCGGCGCCGAATCGGGGGCGCTCGCGGCGAGGACGGCTCGTTCGACGGTCGTCGGTGCCGACACCGCCGTCCGCACCGGATCCCCGGCCCTGATCGCGAGCGCGGCCGGGGCCCGCTCGCACAGGCCCAGACAAGGGCTGCGCTCCACCGCGACGCCACTGCCGGGACCGAGCCGGGCCTCGATCCCCGCGCACAGCTCCGGCGCCCCGGCCGCCGCGCACGCCAGGTCCGTGCACACGTGGAGCACGGTCGCCGGACGCGGCTTGACGGAGAACATGGCGTAGAAGGTGGCGACCCCGTACGCCTCCGCCGGCGGCACCGTCAGCCGCCGGCACAGGTAGTCGAGGGCGCCGTCGCTGATCCAGCCGACCCGGTCGTTGATCGCGTGCAGCCCCGGCAACAGCAGGTCGCGGCGGTCCCGGGCCGCGCGCCCGCCACGGGCCCACCTCAGATCCGCGTCGGAGCGGTCGGCGCCCTCCCAGGAGGACTCCGGAGGGCCCAGCAGGGCGTCGACGGCCGCCCGTTCGTCGTCCGTCGGTTTGCTGTCACCGAAGTGCAGGTCCACGGTGCGTCACCCCACGATGGTCGCGACGGGCAGCTTCTCGATCCGGATCGCCGACGCCTTGAACTCCGCCGTCCCCGCGATCGGGCAGTTCGCCTCGATCGTGAGCGCGTTGGTGTCCACCTCGTCCGGGAAGTGCATGGTCATGAAGGCGAGCCCGGGCCGCAGCGCGGTGTCCACCCACACGGGCGCGGTCACCGACCCGCGCCGCGAGGTGACCTGGACCTGCTCACCGACCACCACCCCGTAGCGCTCGGCGTCCTCCGGGCACAGTTCGATGTACTCGCCGCGCCGCAGCGGCGAGGCGTAACCGCCGCTCTGCACACCGGCGTTGTACGAGTCGAGCCGTCGCCCGGTGGTGAGCCGGATCGGGTACTCCTCGTCGGTGAGGTCCACGGGCGGGTCGTGCTGCACGATCCCGAAGGGCGCCGGCCGTCCGCGCCTGTCGGGGTCGGGCTCCCACAACCGGCCGTGCAGATAGGTCGGTTCGAGCCGGTCCGTGCCCGGGCAGGGCCACTGGATGCCCTGGTGCTCCTCCAGACGCTCGTACGTCATGCCGTAGTGGTCGGGCGAGACCGACCTGAGCTCGTTCCACACGGTCTCGGCGTCGGCGTACTTCCAGTCGTGGCCGAGGCGGGCCGCCAGGTCGCAGATGATGTCGATGTCCTCGCGGGCCTCGCCGGGCGGGGTGACGGCCTTGCGGACGCGCTGCACGCGCCGTTCGCTGTTGGTGGTCGTGCCGTCGGTCTCCGCCCAGCCGGCGGTGGCCGGCAGGACGACGTCCGCGAGTTCGGCCGTCTTCGTGAGGAAGATGTCCTGGACGACGAGGAAGTCGAGGGCCTTCAGCCGCCGTACGGCCTGCTCGCTGTCCGCCTCCGACTGGGCCGGGTTCTCGCCGACGCAGTAGACGGCCTTGAGCGTGCCGTCCTCCATCGCCTCGAACATCTCCGTGAGGTTCAGGCCGTAGTGCGGCTGGATGACGGTGTCCCACGCCGACTCGAACTTCACCCGTACGTCCGGGTCGAGGATGTCCTGGAAGCCGGGCAGGCGGTTGGGGATCGCGCGCATGTCGCCGCCGCCCTGCACGTTGTTCTGCCCGCGCGGGGGTTGCAGGCCGGCGCCGTAGCGGCCGACGTGCCCGGTGAGCAGGGACAGATTGATCAGGGCACGGACGTTGTCGGTGCCGTTGTGGTGTTCGGTGATGCCGAGGGTCCAGCACAGCTGGGCGCGCTCGGCGCGGGCGTAGGCGTGCGCCAGCTCGCGGATGGCGGCGGCCGGTACGCCCGTCACCTTCTCGGCCAGCGACAGCGTCCACGGCTCGACCAGCGCCCTGTACTCCTCGAAGCCGGTGGTCGCCCGCTCGATGAACGCCTCGTTGGCGAGGCCCGAGTGGATGATCTCGCGGCCGATCGCGTGCGCCATCGGGATGTCGGTGCCGACGTTGAGGCCCAGCCAGCTCTCGGCCCACTCGGCGGTCGACGTCCGGCGTGGATCGACCGCGTACATCCGGGCGCCGTTCTTGATCCCCTTCAGCACGTGCTGGAAGAAGATCGGGTGCGCGAAACGGGCGTTGGAGCCCCACATCACGATGACGTCGGTGTGCTCGATCTCCTCGTACGACGACGTCCCGCCGCCCGAGCCGAACGCCGCCGACAGGCCCGCCACGCTCGGGGCGTGGCACGTGCGGTTGCAGGAGTCGACGTTGTTGGTGCCCATGACGACCCGGGCGAACTTCTGGGCGACGTAGTTCATCTCGTTCGTCGCCCGGGCGCAGGAGAACATGCCGAACGCGCCGCGGTAGCGTGCCAGACCCCGGGCCGCCCGGTCCAGGGCCTCCTCCCAGGTGGCCCGGCGGAAGGGCTCCTCGCGTGAGTCCCTGACCAGGGGGTGGGTGAGCCGGGTGTAGGTCTTCGGGCTTCGGTCGCGTTTGCTCATGCGGCGCTCCTCAGCGCGAGCAGGTCCGAGATGGCGTGCACGGTGCGCAGGGTGGGCACGTCCACGCCGGTGATGTCCGCCAACTCGACGACTGCCGCGAGGAGTGCGTCGAGTTCGAGCGGTTTGCCGCGCTCCAGGTCCTGGAGCGTGGAGGTCCGGTGGTCGCCGACCCGCTCGGCGCCCGCGAGCCGGCGCTCGATGGAGACGCCGACCTCGCAGCCGAGGGCGTTCGCGACCGTGAGCGTCTCGGTCATCATGATCTCGATGACCTTGCGGGTGCCGCCGTGCAGGCACATCTGCCGCATGGTCGCGCGGGACAGCGCGCTGATCGGGTTGAAAGAGATATTGCCGAGCAGCTTGAGCCAGATGTCGCTCCGGAGGTCCGGTTCGACCGGGCACTTCAAGCCGCCCGCCTGCATGGCCTCGCTGAACGCCACGCACCGCGTGGACACGCTGCGGTCGGGTTCGCCGACGGAGAACCGCGTGCCCTCCAAGTGCCGGATGACGCCCGGCCCTTCGAGCTCGGTCGCCGCGTAGACGACACATCCGACGGCCCGTTCGGGCGCGAGCACCGCACTGACCGCGCCGTCCGGGTCCACGCTCTCGACGCGGTGGCCGTCGTAGGGGCCGCCGTGCCGGTGGAAGTACCACCAGGGGATGCCGTTCTGGGCGGCCACGACCGCCGTCGTGGCGCCCAGCAACGGCGTGATCAGCGGCCCGCAATCCGCGTACGCGTTGGCCTTCAGGCCGAGGAAGACGTAGTCGACCGGGCCGACCTCGGCCGGGTCGTCGGTCGCGTGGGGGTGCGCGGTGAAGTCGCCGCGCGGGCTGCGCACACGGACTCCGTGCTGCCTCATGGCCGCCAGATGCGGTCCACGGGCGACGAGATGAACATCGGCGCCCGCGCGGTGGAGCGCGGCGCCGACGTAGGCGCCGATGGCACCGGCGCCGAGAACTGCGACTTTCACGGGAACACTCCGTTCGGTTTGAGGGATACCGCGGAGGTGACTGCCGTCGGGCGGGTGAGTGCCGTCAGGCGAGTGAGTGCCGTCCGGCTTGAGTCCGACCTTGTGTCGACGAAATATTGTCTACAGTGTGGATGATGGGGTCCGCGCGATGACCGTTCGGCGCATGCTGGATACCGCTCACCGCATACGATCGACGCGCCGCCTTCTCAACTCCCCTGCGACTGCCTACCGTTCCGGGTTCATGAGTCCCCCAGTCGCGCCCCCGGGCTGGAGCCGCTGGCTCGTCCCGCCCGCCGCTCTCTCCGTACATCTCTCCATCGGCCAGGCTTACGCCTGGAGCGTGTTCAAGCCGCCCCTGGAGTCCGCGCTCGGCCTGAGCGGCACGCAGAGCGCGCTGCCTTTCCAGCTGGGCATCGTCATGCTGGGCCTGTCCGCCGCGTTCGGCGGCACGCTCGTGGAGCGCAACGGCCCGCGCTGGGCGATGACCGTCGCCCTGGTCTGCTTCTCGTCCGGCTTCCTGCTCTCCGCGCTGGGCGCGGCCGTGGAGCAGTACTGGCTGATCGTCCTCGGCTACGGCTTCGTGGGCGGCATCGGCCTCGGCATCGGCTACATCTCACCCGTCTCCACCCTCATCAAGTGGTTCCCCGACCGGCCCGGCATGGCCACCGGCATCGCCATCATGGGCTTCGGCGGGGGCGCGCTCATCGCCTCGCCGTGGTCCGCGCAGATGCTGGAGTCGTTCGGCGGCGACAGCTCCGGCATCGCACTGGCCTTCCTGGTGCACGGGCTGACGTACGCGGTCTTCATGCTGCTCGGTGTGCTGCTGGTTCGGGTGCCGCGCACGGAGAAGCCGGTGGGCAGCGGGCCGAGCGTCCTCACCGGCCCGCAGGTCTCCGCGAACCAGGCCATCCGCACCCCGCAGTTCTGGTGCCTGTGGATCGTGCTCTGCATGAACGTCACCGCGGGTATCGGCATCCTGGAGAAGGCCGCCCCGATGATCACGGACTTCTTCGCGGACACCTCCACGCCCGTGTCGGTGACGGCCGCCGCCGGCTTCGTCGCGCTGCTGTCGGCGGCGAACATGGCGGGCCGCATCGGCTGGTCGTCGACGTCCGACCTGATCGGCCGCAAGAACATCTACCGCGTCTACCTGGGCGTCGGCGCGCTGATGTACGCGCTCATCGCCCTGTTCGGCGACTCCTCCAAGCCGCTGTTCGTCCTGGGCGCGCTGGTCATCCTGTCCTTCTACGGCGGCGGCTTCGCGACGATTCCGGCGTATCTGAAGGACCTGTTCGGCACCTACCAGGTCGGTGCCATCCACGGGCGGCTGCTCACCGCCTGGTCCACGGCCGGGGTGCTCGGACCGCTGATCGTGAACTGGATCGCCGACCGGCAGGAGGAAGCCGGCCGGCACGGCGCGTCCCTGTACGGAATGTCGTTCGTCATCATGATCGGGCTGCTTGTCGTCGGCTTCGTCGCCAACGAACTCGTCCGGCCCGTCCACCCGCGTCATCACATCCCGGCACCGAGGGAGGCCGCCCATGTCCGGCGACAGCAGTCAGAGTCCGCCTAGCCCGGACCGGCGGTGGCTGATCGCCTTCGCCTGGGTGTGGGTGGGCGTACCGCTCGCCTACGGGCTGTACGAGCTGGTCCGCAAGGCGACCCAGCTGTTCACCGGCTAGGCGTCCGACAAGTGCTCGGTCGTCCGAGGTCCTGACCGAAGCTGACAACGCGAGCACCTGTTTCCTGTCGCCTTGCCTGCCGTCGTACCCGCGAGTCACTGATCACACTGGTGGATCCCGCTACCCAAGTTTCCACGAGGGGGACCGCCCACATGAACGGCTCGCGCATCGCCGCCGTCGGCCACTACCAGCCCGCCAAGGTGCTCACCAACGCGGACCTGGCGGCCATGGTCGACACCAGTGACGAGTGGATCAGGAGCCGGGTGGGCATCAGCACGCGCCACATCGCCGGCCCCGACGAACCCGTCGACGAGCTGGCCGCCCACGCCGCCGCCAAGGCCCTCGCGGCGGCCGGGCTGACACCCGCCGACATCGACCTGGTGCTGGTCGCCACCTCCACCGCCGTCGACCGCTCGCCCAACACGGCCGCCAGGGTCGCCTCCCGGCTCGGCGTTCCGCAGGCCGCCACGATGGACCTCAACGTGGTGTGTGCCGGCTTCACCCACGCCCTGGCCACCGCCGACCACGCCGTCCGCGCGGGGGGCGCGAGCCGCGCCCTGGTCATCGGGGCCGACAAGATGTCCGACGTGACCGACTGGAGCGACCGCACGACGTGCGTGCTCGTCGGCGACGGGGCCGGGGCCGCGGTCGTGGAGGCCGCCGACGAGCCCGGCATCGGGCCGGTGCTGTGGGGCTCGGTGCCCGAGATGGGGAACGCGGTGCGGATCGAGGGCACGCCGCCGCGTTTCGCGCAGGAGGGGCAGAGCGTCTACCGCTGGGCGACGACTCAGCTGCCGCCCATCGCGCGGCGGGCGTGCGAGCGGGCCGGGCTGGAGCCAGCCGACCTCGCGGCGGTCGTACTGCATCAGGCCAACCTGCGCATCATCGAACCCCTCGCGGAGAAGATCGGCGCCGTGAACGCGGTCGTCGCGCGCGACGTCACGGAGTCCGGCAACACGTCGGCCGCGAGCATTCCGCTCGCTCTGTCGAAGCTGGTCGAGCAGGGTGCGGTCGCCACGGGCGACCCGGTTCTGCTGTTCGGCTTCGGCGGAAACCTGTCGTACGCCGGGCAGGTCGTCCGCTGCCCGTGAGCCCCGTTGCCGTGTGACGCGGTCAACTCCCCGAAGCCCTGGCTCTTGTGCGCCGTAGACTGTAGACGAAAGACAATCGATACTGGCTCTGTGGCGACACCGGCTTCCGCCGCGCTGTGCACGGCCCTGCCGAGGAGGGGGACCGCGATGCTGTCGACAGGACTGCCCCAGGGGGCGGTACCCAAGCTGGAACGCCCGGGTCCGCTGCGCGACCGCGTCTACGAGGCGCTGCTCGAACTCATCACCACCCGTGCCCTCCAGCCCGGCCAGCACCTCGTGGAGAGCGAGCTCGCGGGGCATCTGGGGGTCTCCCGGCAGCCGGTGCGCGAGGCGTTGCAGCGGCTCAACACCGAGGGGTGGGTCGATCTGCGGCCTGCCCAGGGAGCTTTCGTGCACGAGCCGACGGAGGAGGAGGCCGACCAGCTCCTCACGGTCCGTACGCTCCTGGAGGCCGAGGCGGCCCGGCTCGCCGCGGCGGGCGCGGACAGCGCCGGCGTCGCCGCGCTGGAAGCGCTGTGCGCGGAGGGCGAGAAGGCCGTCGAGGCGGACGACGTGGACGGGGCCGTCACCATGAACGCCCGCTTCCACGCGAAGATCATGGAACTCGCCGGCAACGCCGTGCTCGCCGAACTGGCCGCCCAGGTCGACCGCCGCGTCCGCTGGTACTACACGCCGGTCGCCCGCCAGCGGGGCCACCAGTCCTGGATCGAACACCGCGCGCTCATCGCCGCGATCACCGACCGCGACGAACAGCTGGCCACCCGCCTGATGCGCGAACACACGGAGCACACGAGGCGCTCGTACCATGCGCGGGCGCGTTCGTAGGTCCGAGCGGACGGTCAGCACCACCTGAGTCCGGGGCGCTGTCCCAGAGCGCTTGCCTTGCAGCCGACAGCTGCGAGGCAGGGCGCCCGCCACTCGCCTTTGTCCAGTGAGTGGGAAAAGTAGGGGGCAATTCCTGCGCGACTTCTTCCCACCTTCGGCAGCCGCTGCTACGTTCCCTCCGAAAGCAAGCCACCGATGTGGCGGAAAACCGGCGCAGAGGCCGATTGAGGCGGGGAGGGGCTCGTGAGACGTATGACCGCGCGACCCGGAAACGCCCACCAGGCCCGGCTGCTCAAGCTGTTGCGCGACGGCGGCCCCAACTCCCGGGCCCAGCTGGGCGACCAGGTCGACCTCTCGCGGTCCAAGCTCGCCGTGGAGGTGGACCGGCTGCTGGAGACGGGGCTGGTCGTGGCCGACGGCCTCGCCGCCTCGCGCGGCGGTCGCCGCTCCCACAACATCCGGCTCAACCCCGGGCTGCGCTTCCTCGGCGTCGACATCGGCGCGACCTCGGTCGACGTCGCCGTCACCAACGCCGAACTGGAGACCCTCGGGCACATCAACCATCCCATGGACGTACGCGAGGGCCCGGTCGCGGTCTTCGAGCAAGTCCTGGCGATGGCCGCCAAGTTGAAGGCCTCGGGACTCGCGGAGGGGTTCGACGGCGCCGGCATCGGCGTCCCGGGCCCGGTCCGCTTCCCCGAGGGCATCCCGGTGGCGCCGCCGATCATGCCGGGCTGGGACGGCTTCCCCGTGCGGGAGGCGCTCAGCCAGGAACTCGGCTGCCCGGTCATGGTCGACAACGACGTGAACCTCATGGCGATGGGGGAGCAGCACGCGGGCGTCGCCCGCACCGTCGCCGATTTCCTCTGCGTCAAGATCGGCACGGGCATCGGCTGCGGCATCGTCGTCGGCGGTGAGGTCTACCGCGGTACGACGGGCAGCGCCGGCGACATCGGGCACATCCAGGCCGTGCCCGACGGCCGTCCCTGCGCCTGCGGCAACCGGGGCTGCTTGGAGGCCCACTTCAGCGGGGCGGCCCTCGCCCGTGACGCCACGGAGGCCGCCCAGCAGGGACTTTCCGCCGAACTGGCCTCGCGGCTGGAGACCAACGGCGGGCTCACCGCCGTCGACGTCGCCGCCGCGGCCGCCGCCGGCGACGCCACCGCACTCGACCTGATCCGCGAGGGCGGTAACCGCACCGGCCAGGTCATCGCCGGCCTGGTCAGTTTCTTCAACCCCGGCCTGGTGGTGATCGGCGGCGGGGTGACCGGCCTCGGCCATACCCTGCTCGCCGCGATCCGCACGCAGGTCTACCGCCAGTCGCTGCCGCTCGCGACCGGCAACCTGCCCATCGTCCTGGGCGAGTTGGGACCAGCCGCCGGAGTCATCGGCGCGGCCCGGCTCATCAGCGACCACCTGTTCTCACCCGCGTAACCCTTCTCGACAGCACGGCTCACCCAGCACAGCTCCCTGCTCCGCCCTGCCTCGAAACACGCCTGCCCGACAAGCGCCCTGCAACCGGCCCGCACGCCAGCCAAGGGGAATCCGCATGGCACCACAACCACCGCTGCTCAGCATGTCCGGCATCACCAAGTCGTTCCCCGGAGTCCGGGCCCTCGACGGCGTCGACCTCGACGTCCAGGCCGGCGAGGTGCACTGCCTGCTCGGCCAGAACGGCGCCGGGAAATCGACCCTCATCAAGGTCCTGGCCGGCGCCCACCAGCCCGATACCGGCACCATCCGCTGGCGCGGCGAGGAGGTCGCACTCCGCTCGCCGATCGCCGCCATGCGTCTTGGCATCGCCACCATCTACCAGGAACTCGACCTGGTGGAGCACCTGTCGGTCGCCGAGAACGTCCACCTGGGCCACGAGCCGACCACTGCCGGGTTCGTCGTCCGGGGGAAGGCCGCGAAGGAGTCGACAGCCGCCCTGCTCAAGCGACTTGGACACGCGGAGATCGGTCCGGCCCGGCTCGTCGGGGAGCTGCCCGCGGCGCAGCAGCAGATCGTGTCCATGGCCCGGGCGCTCTCCCACGACGTGCGGCTCATCGTGATGGACGAACCGTCCGCCGCCCTCGACCCGGACGAGGTCGACAACCTCTTCCGCATCGTCGGCGACCTGACCGCCGCCGGTGTCGCCGTCGTCTACATCTCGCACCGCCTGGAGGAGATCCGGCGCATCGGTGACCGGGTGACCGTGCTCAAGGACGGGCGGGCCGTGGCGAACGGACTGCCCGCGAAGACGACACCGACCCGCGAGGTCGTCGCGCTCATGACGGGCCGCAACGTCGAGTACGTCTTTCCCGACCGGCCCGTCTCCCCGCCGCCCGGCGAACCGGTGCTCACCGTCCGGGGCCTGTCCCGCGCCGGGGAGTTCGAGCCTCTCGACCTTGAGGTACGGCCGGGCGAGATCGTCGGCCTGGCCGGACTCGTCGGCTCGGGCCGCTCCGAGATCCTGGAGACCGTCTACGGCGCCAGGAAACCGACGTCCGGACAGGTGCTGGTCGACGGCGAGCCCTTGAAGCCGGGCAGCGTCCGGGCCGCCGTCCGGGCCGGACTCGGACTCGCCCCCGAGGAACGCAAGGCGCAGGCCCTGCTGATGCTGGAGTCCGTCACCCGCAACGTGTCGGTCTCCTCCATGTCCCGTTTCTCGCGCGGCGGCTGGATCGACCGGGGCGCCGAACTCGGCGCCGCCCGGGCCGCGACCCGCGAACTGTCGCTCAGGCCCGACAACCCGTCGGTGCCCGTGCGCACCCTGTCCGGCGGCAACCAGCAGAAAGCCGTCCTGGCCCGCTGGCTGCTGCGCGGCTGCCGGGTGCTGCTGCTCGACGAACCCACTCGCGGCGTCGACGTCGGCGCCCGCGCCGAACTGTACGCGGTCGTCCGCCGGCTGGCCGACGAAGATCTCGCCGTGCTGCTGGTCTCCAGCGAGGTGCCCGAGGTGCTCGGCCTCGCCGACCGCGTCCTGGTGCTGCGCGAGGGCCGTGTGGTCCACACGGCACCCGCGCGCGAACTCGACGAACACCGCGTACTCGACCTGGTCATGGAAGGAAGCCCGGCGTCATGACGCAGCCCGTCTCCCCGCCGCGGGACAGCAGCACCGACAAGGTGCCCCCGGCCCAGCCCCCCGCCTGGCGCGGCACGCTGGCCCGCGCCGACGTCCGTACCCTCTCCCTGCTCGGCGTGCTCGCCGTGCTGGTCCTCATCGGCGCCGTCACCAAGCCCGACGCGTTCCTCGACACCCGCAACCTGCAACTCGTCCTGACCCAGGCGTCCGTGATCGGCGTCGTCACCGTCGGCATGACCTTCGTCATCGTCTCCGGCGGCATCGACCTGTCGGTCGGCGCGATCGTCGCCCTCGCCTCGGTGTGGGCGACCACCGTCGCCACCCAGGAGTACGGCTTCGCCGGAATCCTCTTCACGGCGGTCGTCGTCGGGGTCGGCTGCGGCCTGGTCAACGGGGTGCTCATCGCCTACGGCGCGATGGTGCCGTTCATCGCCACCCTCGCCATGCTGGCCTCCGCCCGCGGCCTCGCCCTCCAGATCACCGACGGCAAGACGCAGATCGTGACCGTGCCGGCCGTCCTCGACCTGGGCGAACGCGATGCCTACGTCCTCGGCGTCCCGCCCCTGGTCCTGGTCTTCGCGGTCGTGACCGTCATCGGCTGGCTGGTGCTCAACCGCACCACCTTCGGCCGCCGCACGGTCGCCGTCGGCGGCAACCCGGAGGCCGCCCGGCTCGCCGGCATCGACGTCCGCCGCCAGCGGCTCTACCTCTACCTGCTGTCCGGGCTGTGCTGCGGCATCGCCGCCTTCCTGCTGATCGTCCTGTCCGGCTCCGGACAGAACACCAACGGCAACCTCTACGAACTCGACGCCATCGCCGCCGCGATCATCGGCGGCACCCTGCTGACCGGCGGCCGCGGCACCATCACCGGCTCCGTGCTCGGCGTCCTGATCTTCACCACGATCACCAACATCTTCGCCCTGAACAACCTGCAGAGCGACGTCCAGCAGATCGCCAAGGGCGCGATCATCGTCGCCGCCGTGCTGGTCCAGCGCCGTACCGCGAGCACGACCTGAGGAAAGGGTTCACCGCCATGACCGAGACCACGAGCCGCAGAGGACTGCTCTTCGGAGCCGCCGCCGTCTCCGCCGGTGCCCTCCTCACGGGGTGCACGAGCAACGAGCCCTCCGACTCCAAGGACGAGCCGGCCGCGAACGACCAGCCCGCCGCCGACGACAAGCCCGGCAAGCAGGTCACCATCGGCTTCGCCGGACCCCAGGCCGACCACGGCTGGCTCAACGCCATCAACGACAACGCCGAGAAGCGGGCCGAGAAGTACTCCGACGTCACCCTGGAGATCACCGAGGGCTCCAACGACACCGCCCAGCAGATCGGCCAGATCGAGACACTCATCAACAAGAAGGTCGACGTCCTGGTGGTGCTGCCCGCCGACGGCAAGGCCCTCACCCAGGTCGGGCTGAAGGCGATGCGCGCGGGTATCCCGGTCGTCAACCTCGACCGCATCTTCAACTCCCCGCAGGCCTACCGCTGCTGGATCGGCGGCGACAACTACGGCATGGGCCTCAACGCCGGCCACTACATCGGCGAGAAGCTCAAGGGGAAGTCGAACGCCCGCGTCATCGAACTGGCCGGCCTGGACAACCTGGAGCTGACCAAGCAGCGCACCCAGGGCTTCGACGACGCCCTGAAGAACTACCCC
Source organism: Streptomyces azureus (assembly GCF_001270025.1). Taxonomy (NCBI): domain Bacteria; kingdom Bacillati; phylum Actinomycetota; class Actinomycetes; order Kitasatosporales; family Streptomycetaceae; genus Streptomyces; species Streptomyces azureus. The sequence continues at coordinate 38,718 of NZ_DF968309.1, forward strand.
AACATCAGGAAGGTCGCCCGTCAGGCCGCCGAGTTCACGGTCGAGTCCGGGCAGGCCAAGATGGCTCAACTGCTCCAGGCACAGTCGAAGTTCGACGCGCTGTGGAACCACGACGACGACCAGGGCGTGGGCGCGCTGCGCGCCATCGAGCAGGCGGGGCGCGACGACTTCCTGATGGTCGGCGGCGCCGGCGCCCTGTCCGCCTTCCAGGCCATCGAGCAGGACGACGGCGTGCTCAAGGCGACCGTCCTCTACCCGCCGACCATGGCCGCCTCCGCGATCGACCTCGCCCGCGCCCTCGGCCAGGGCAAGGGCATCGGCGGCATGGCCGAGTTCGAGATCCCGGCGTCCATCACGCTCTACTCGGCCGTCGTCGACAAGACCAACGTCGACCAGTACATGCCCACCGGCTTCCGGTGACCGGTTCCGCCCGCACCCCCCACGTGCGCCACCCCGACCAGGACGAGGAGGACACCCGTATGGGACAGCCGCAGCAGCAGTCAGATGGGACCGAGGCAGGCAAGCCACCCCTGCGCGTCGGGATGGTGGGCTACGCCTTCATGGGCGCCGCCCACTCCCAGGGCTGGCGCACCGCGGGCCGTGTCTTCGACCTGCCGCTGAACCCCGTGCAGGCCGTGATCTGCGGCCGGGACGCCGCCGCCGTGAGGGCGGCGGCCGACCGTCACGGCTGGGCCTCCACCGAGACCGACTGGCGCGCCCTCGTCGAGCGCGACGACATCGACCTCGTCGACATCTGCACCCCCGGCGACAGCCACGCCGAGATCGCGCTGGCCGCCCTGGCCGCGGGCAAGCACGTCCTGTGCGAGAAGCCGCTGGCCAACACCGTCGAGGAGGCCACCTCGATGGCACGGGCGGCCGAGGAGGCGTACGCACGGGGGCAGGTGGCGATGGTCGGCTTCAACTACCGCCGGGTGCCGGCCACCGCCCAGGCCCGCCGGATGGTCGCCGAGGGCCGCCTGGGCAGGCTCCGGCACGTGCGCGTCACGTACTTGCAGGACTGGCTGGTCGACCCGGAGTTCCCGCTGACCTGGCGGCTGCGCAAGGAGCAGGCCGGCTCGGGCTCGCTCGGCGACCTGGGCGCGCACATCATCGACCTCGCGCAGTACCTCGTGGGGGAGCCGCTGGCAGGCGTCTCCGCGCTGACGGAGACCTTCGTACGGCAGCGGCCCCTGCCCACCGGCGCCACCCGCGGCCTGTCCGCCGTCTCGTCCGCCGGCACGGGAGAGGTCACCGTGGACGACGCCGCCCTGTTCACGGCCCGCTTCCCCTCCGGCGCCCTCGCCTCCTTCGAGGCCACCCGCTACGCCACCGGCCGCAAGAACGCCCTGCGCATCGAACTCAACGGGGAGCGCGGGTCGCTCGCCTTCGACCTGGAGCGGCTCAACGAGCTGTCCTTCCACGACGGCACCGAACCCGGGGCGGAGGCGGGCTTCCGCCGCATCCTCGTCACCGAACCCGACCACCCCTACCTGGAGGCCTGGTGGCCGCCGGGCCACGGCCTCGGCTACGAGCACACCTTCGTCCACCAGGCCCGCGACCTCGTCCACGACATCGCCGAGGGCCGCCGCCCCGAACCCTCCTTCACCGACGGGCTCCAGGTGCAGCGCGTGCTCGCGGCCGTGGAGGAGAGCGCCGAGAAGAACTCCGTCTACACGCCGATCGCGGTCTGAGGAGGCTGACGCGCATGGCGCGCACGTTCACGCTGTTCACCGGCCAGTGGGCCGACCTGCCGCTGGAAGAGGTCTGCCGGCTCGCCCGCGACTTCGGCTACGACGGGCTGGAACTCGCCTGCTGGGGCGACCACTTCGAAGTCGACAAGGCGCTCTCCGACCCCGGGTATCTCGACGGCCGCCGGGCGCTCCTCGACAAGTACGGCCTCAAGTGCTGGGCCATCTCCAACCACCTGGTCGGACAGGCCGTCTGCGACGCCGTCATCGACGAACGCCACCAGGCGATCGTGCCGGAAGAGGTGTGGGGCGACGGGGACCCGGAAGGGGTCCGGCAGCGGGCAGCGGACCGAATCAAGGACACCGCGCGCGCCGCGGCCGCCTTCGGCGTCGACACCGTCATCGGTTTCACCGGCTCCGCCATCTGGCACCTGGTCGCCATGTTCCCGCCCGCCACCGACGCCATGATCGAACGCGGCTACCAGGACTTCGCCGACCGCTGGAACCCGATCCTGGACGTCTTCGACGCGGAGGGCGTGCGGTTCGCGCACGAGGTCCACCCCAGCGAGATCGCCTACGACTACTGGACCACGGTACGTGCCCTGGAGGCCGTCGACCGGCGCCCCGCCTTCGGCCTCAACTTCGACCCGAGCCACTTCGTGTGGCAGGACCTCGACCCGGTCGGCTTCCTCTGGGACTTCCGCGACCGGATCTACCACGTCGACTGCAAGGAGGCCCGCAAACGCCTCGACGGACGCAACGGCCGGCTCGGCTCCCACCTGCCCTGGGGCGACCCCCGGCGCGGCTGGGACTTCGTCTCCGCCGGGCACGGCGACGTCCCCTGGGAGGACGTCTTCCGGATGCTGCGCTCCATCGACTACCAGGGCCCGGTCTCGGTCGAGTGGGAGGACGCCGGCATGGACCGGCTCCAGGGGGCGCCCGAGGCGCTGACCCGCCTCAAAGCCTTCGACTTCGAGCCGCCCAGCGCGTCCTTCGACGCCGCGTTCAACAGCTGAACCACGCACTCGGCGCTGGTCGGGGACGGGACCCGGTATCACCGCCGGCTCCCCCTCCGACCTGCCCGGATCCTGCTTTGTCCTGTGATGGGAGAAAGTCCAACCGGCCCTGACCCAAGGGGTGTTCGCCCCGGGCGGGCGCGGTTACCTTCCTTGAAGTGTTCAGGACACACACACCTCCGGGGTGACGGCGCACCCCGGCGCCCGCACCGCACGTCTTCGCACCCATTCCGTACGGCCCACCCCGTTCCCGGAGGGACTTCGTGCACAGAACGAGACCAAGAAGCACCCGCACTCCCAGGCGTCCCAGGCTTCACACCGCCGTCGCTCTGTTCACCGGCCTGCTCCTGGCCGTGGGCACCCCGGCCACCGTCGCCGTGGCCCACCCCGGCCAAGCGGAGCAGGACGAACCGGCTGCCGCAGAGGGCCAGTTCCAGCAGGTGCCGCTCGCCAAGGGCGAGCCCGAGACGGGCGAGCCGATGTCGCTCGCCGTGCTCCCGGACCGCAGCGTCCTGCACACCTCGCGCGACGGCACGCTGCGCCTCACCGACCAGGGCGGCGTCACCCGGATCGCCGGCAGGATCCCCGTCTACAGCCACGACGAGGAAGGCCTCCAGGGCGTCGGCATCGACCCGGACTTCAAGAACAACCGGGCGATCTACCTCTACTACGCCCCACCGCTCGACACGCCCGCGGGCGACGCCCCGGAGACCGGCACCGCCGAGGACTTCAAGAAGTTCGACGGCGTCAACCGCCTCTCCCGCTTCGTCCTCAAGGCCAACGGCACGCTGGACATGGCCAGCGAGAAGAAGGTCCTCGACGTCGCGGCCTCCCGCGGCACCTGCTGCCACGTCGGCGGCGACATCGACTTCGACGCGGACGGCAACCTCTACCTGTCGACCGGTGACGACACCAACCCTTTCGCCTCCGACGGCTACACGCCGATCGACGACCGCGAGGGCCGCAACCCCGCCTTCGACGCCCGCCGCAGCTCCGCCAACACCAACGACCTGCGCGGCAAGATCCTCCGCATCAAGGTCGCCGAGGACGGCTCGTACACCATTCCGGCGGGCAACCTCTTCGCCCCGGGCACCGAGAAGACCCGTCCCGAGATCTACGCCATGGGCTTCCGCAATCCGTTCCGGATGAGCGTCGACGACAAGACCGGCATCGTGTACGTCGGCGACTACGGCCCCGACGCGGGCGCCGCCGACCCGAAGCGCGGCCCGGCAGGACAGGTCGAGTTCGCCAAGGTGACCAAGGCGGCCAACTTCGGCTGGCCCTTCTGCACCGGCGACAACGACGCCTACGTCGACTACGACTTCGCCACCAAGGAGTCCGGCGAGAAGTTCGACTGCAACGCCCCCAAGAACACCTCGCCGTACAACACGGGCCTGGTCGACCTGCCGCCCGCGCAGGCCGCCTGGATCCCGTACGACGGCGGCTCCCTGCCCGAGTTCGGTGACGGCTCCGAGTCCCCGATGGCCGGCCCGGTCTACCGTTACGACCCCGGACTCGACTCCAGCGTGAAGTTCCCCGAGGCGTACGACGGCGACTTCTTCGCGGGTGAGTTCGGCCGCCGCTGGATCAAGCGGATCGAGCAGAACGACGACGGGTCCGTCGCGAAGATCAACGACTTCCCGTGGACCGGCACCCAGGTCATGGACATGGAGTTCGGCCCCGACGGCGCGCTCTACGTCCTCGACTACGGCGTCTCCTGGTTCCAGGGCGACGAGAACTCCGCGCTGTACCGGATCGAGAACGCCGAGGGCGGCTTCTCGCCGATCGCCGAGGTGAGCGCCGACAAGACGTCCGGAGCGGCCGGCCTGAAGGTCAAGTTCACCGGCTCCGCCAAGGACGCAGACTCCCCGGACCTCACCTACAGCTGGGACTTCGGCGACGGCACCAAGGGCGAGGGCCTCAACCCCACCCACCAGTACAAGAAGGTCGGCACCTACAGCGCCACCTTCACCGCGAAGGACCCCGAGGGCAACACCGGCAACGCCAGCGTCCGGATCGTGGTCGGCAACACCGAGCCCAAGGTGAGGATCGACGTCCCCGGCAACGGCACCCTGGCCGAATTCGGCAAGCCCGTCCCGTTCAAGGTGACCGTCACCGACCCCGAGGAGACGATCGACTGCTCCAAGGTGAAGGTCGTCTACAGCCTCGGCCACGACTCCCACGCCCACGAGCTGACCAGCGAGATGGGCTGCGAGGGCACCCTGGAGCCGCCTCCCGGCGACGGCGGCCACGACCCCAACGCCGACATCTACGGCGTCGTCGGCGCCGGCTACACCGACGGCGGGGCGAACGGGCAGGAGGCCCTGACCGGCACCGCCCGCACCGTGCTCCAGCCGCTGCACCGCCAGGGCGAGCACTTCACCACCCAGTCGGGCGTGTCGATCGTCGACAAGGCCGGCGCCAACGGCGGCAAGACCGTCGGCGACATCAACGACGGCGACTGGATCTCCTTCAGTCCCTACCGGTTCGACGGGCAGAGGAAGATGACCGTGCGGGCCTCCTCCGGCGGCGCCGGCGGCTTCATCGAGCTGCGCACCGGCTCGCCCGACGGCCCGCTGCACGGATCGGCGTACATCCCGCCGACCGGCGGCTGGGAGACGTTCCAGAACGTCGACGTGCCGCTGCGGTCGCTGCCCAAGCGCACCACGGAGATCTACCTGGTCTTCAAGGGCGGCGAGGGCGCGCTGTACGACGTGGACGACTTCGAGTTCTCCAAGGAGCCGTTCAAGGGCGGCAAGAAGGTCCTGGTCTTCTCCAAGACCGCCGGCTTCCGCCACGACTCCATCCCGGCCGGCATCACCGCGCTGAAGGAGCTCGGCGGCCCGGCCGGCATCACGGTCGACGCGACCGAGGAGGCGAAGCAGTTCACCACGGCCAACCTCGCCAAGTACGACGCGGTCGCCTTCCTGTCCACCACCGGTGACGTGCTCAACGCCGAGCAGCAGAAGGCGTTCGAGAACTACGTGGCGGGCGGCGGCGGTTACATGGGCATTCACGCCGCTGCCGACACCGAGTACGACTGGGAGTTCTACGGCGGCCTGGTCGGCGCCTACTTCGACTCGCACCCGGCCATCCAGAAGGCCACCGTCCGCGTCGAGGACCACGACCACCCGTCCACCGCGCACCTGGACGACGCCTGGGAGCGCACCGACGAGTGGTACAACTACCGCACCAACCCGCGTGAGCAGGCCAAGGTCCTCGCCACTCTGGACGAGACGACGTACCAGGGCGGCACCATGAAGGGCGATCACCCGATCGCCTGGTGCCAGAGCTATGGCGGCGGCCGGTCCTTCTACACCGGCGGCGGCCACACCAAGGAGTCCTACGCCGACGAGGCATTCCGCGCCCATCTGCTCGGCGGCCTGAAGTACGCCACCGGCCAGGTGAAGGCGGACTGCAAGCCCAGCAAGGACTACCGGAAGATCTTCAACGGCCAGACCATGGACGGCTGGAAGCAGGCCGGCCCCGGCAAGTTCAACGTCAAGGACGGCACCCTGGAGTCCGAGGGCGGCATGGGCCTGCTCTGGTACCAGGCCAAGGAGCTGAAGTCGTACTCCCTCAAGCTCGACTGGAAGATGCGGGGCGACGACAACTCCGGGATCTTCGTGGGCTTCCCCGCCTCCGACGACCCCTGGTCCGCGGTGAACAAGGGCTACGAGATCCAGATCGACGCCACGGACGCGGCCGACCGCACCACGGGCTCCGTCTACTCGTTCAAGTCGGCGAACATCAAGGCCCGTGACCAGGTTCTGCGGCCGCCCGGCCAGTGGAACTCCTACGAGATCAAGGTCCAGGGCGAACGTCTCCAGGTGTTCCTCAACGGAGTCAAGATCAACGACTTCACCAACAAGGACCCCGAGCGGAGTCTGACCGACGGCTACATCGGCCTCCAGAACCATGGCGCCGGCGACCAGGTCTCCTTCCGCAACATCCAGTTGAAGGAACTGCCCGTCAAGGGCGACTGAACGGCGGCGGGCGGGGGACGCCGGACCCCCGCCCGCCGTCTCCCGTCCCTCCCGTCCCTCCCTCCCCCCCGGGTTCGCGCACGACCAGGAGGCTGCACATGTCCGCGTCCCTCTCCCGACCGCGTGTGGGGGTGTGGCTGATCGGAGCCCGCGGCTCCGTCGCCACCACCGTCGTCACGGGGTGCGCCGCCGTCACCGCGGGACTGCACCCGCCCACCGGCATGGTGACCGAGACACCGGCGTTCACCGGCAGCGGTCTGCCCGCGCTGTCCGACCTCGTCTTCGGCGGCCACGACACCGTCGACTGCCCCCTGCCCAAACGCGCCGAGACCCTGACCGCCGGTGGCGTCCTCCCGCCGGGCACCGCCAGTCCCGTCGCCGCCGAACTCGCCGCCGCCGACCGGGAGATCAGACCCGGCGGCCCCACTCCGGGGGACACCAGGAGCGAGGCCGAGCTGATCACGGCCTTCGCCGACGACATACGCGACTTCGTACACCGCCATGAACTGGAGCGGGCCGTGGTGGTGAACGTCGCCTCCACCGAACCCGCCTGCCAGGGGCCCGACGCCCCGCCGCCGGCCAGCACCCTCTACGCGCTGGCGGCCCTGCGCGCAGGCTGCCCCTACGTCAACTTCACCCCCTCCGAGGGCATGCACCACCCCGTCGCCGCCCGCGAGGCCGAACGGAGCGGCCTGCCGTACGCCGGCCGCGACGGCAAGACCGGCCAGACCCTCCTGCGCTCGGTGCTCGGCCCCATGTTCGCCCAGCGGGCCCTGTCCGTCCGCGCCTGGTCCGGCACGAACCTGCTGGGCGGCGGCGACGGCGCCGCCCTGGCCGACCCGGCCGCCGCGGCCGCCAAGAACGCCGGCAAGGAACGGGTCCTCACCGACACCCTCGGCGCCACTCCCCAGGGCGAGACCCACATCGACGACGTCCCCGCCCTCGGCGACTGGAAGACCGCCTGGGACCACATCGCCTTCGACGGCTTCCTCGGCACCCGCATGATCCTCCAGACCACCTGGCAGGGCTGTGACTCCGCCCTGGCCGCACCCCTCGTCCTCGACCTCGCCCGGCTGACCGCCCGTGCCCACGAGACGGGCCTGTCCGGCCCGCTCGACGCCCTCGCCTTCTACTTCAAGGACCCGGTGGGGGACGCGCCCTCGGGCCTGGCCGAGCAGTACGAGGCACTGACCGGCTTCGCCCGGAGCCTTCGGGGGGCGGAGCCGGGAGAGGGCGCGGGTCTCCGGCAGGACCCCGGAGAGGGCCGAGAGCTCGGTTCGGCGGAGCAGGCCAAGGGGATGGGGGGCCTCCGGTGAGGCGGCGGAAGCGTCCTTGTGGAGGCTCGGGCAGTACGGGCGACGCCTCCCATGAGGGGGACGTCGGCGGTACGGCACCCACCCCGCCACGCGGCTGCGCCGGCCGCCCGGCACGGGGACGCGTCTGGGCCGAACTCCTCCGTCTTCCGGCCCTGTTCAGCGTGCCCGGCGACGCCCTCGCCGGCACGGCCGCGGCCGGCGCACGGCCCAACGCCCGCACCCTGCTCGCCATCGGCTCCTCCCTCTGCCTGTACGAGGCCGGCATGGCCCTCAACGACTGGGCGGACCGCGAGGTGGACGCCGTGGAACGCCCGCACCGCCCCCTGCCCTCCGGCCGCATCCGCCCCGCCGCCGCGCTCACGGCGGCCTGTGTCCTCACCGGAGCCGGACTGGCCCTGGCCGCCCGCGCCGGCCGCCCGGCCCTGGCCGTCGCCGCACCCCTGGCGGCGACCGTCTGGGCGTACGACCTCACCCTGAAGCACACACCGGCCGGGCCCGTGGCCATGGGCGCGGCCCGGGGACTGGACCTGGTCCTGGGAGCCGCAGCCACCACCGGCCGTATCCGCCAGGCAGTGCCCTCCGCCGCCCTCCTCGGCACCCACACCCTGGCCGTCACGACGGTCTCCCGCCAGGAGGCCCGGGGCGGCTCACCCCTGGCTCCTGTGGCGGCACTTGCGACGACGGCCCTGCTGACCCGCCTGGTGACCCACCGCCTCGCGAGCCTTCCGGAAAGCCGCCGGGAAACAGCCGCCCAGGCCCTGCCGGGCCCGCGATCCGCCCGGCCCCGACCGCCTGAGCCGGGTCGACAGCCCACGGCACACCTCACCACCGCGCTCGCGGCCGCCTATGCCGCAACCACCGCCCGCCCCTACTTCCACGCCGCCCTCAATCCCTCACCTCCCCTCACCCAACGAGCTGTCGGCGCCGGCATCCGCGCCACGATCCCGCTCCAGGCCACCCTGACCGCCCGCTCCCGGGGCACGGCCACCGCCCTCCTCATCGCGGCCCTCGCCCCACTCGGAGCGAGGTTCGGGAAGAAGGTGAGCGTCACATGAGCTCCGATGCCCGAGCCTCCGGCAGCCGAGCCACGCCGGCTGAGCCGGCCCCCGCTGCCCTCCGCTTCGGCTACGGCACCAACGGTCTCGCCGACCTCCGGCTCGGCGACGCGCTCTCCCTTCTCGCCGACCTCGGATACGACGGCGTCGGACTGACCCTCGACCACATGCACCTCGACCCGCTCGCCCCGGACCTCGCCGCCCTCACCCGCCGGGTCGCGCACCGGCTGGACGCGCTCGGACTGGGTGTCACGGTGGAGACGGGCGCCCGCTATGTGCTCGACCCGCGCCGCAAACACGGCCCGTCCCTGCTGGACCCGGACCCCGGTGACCGGGCCCGCCGGGTCGGCCTCCTCCTCCGGGCCGTACGGGTCGCGGCCGACCTCGGCGCCCACGCGGTCCACTGCTTCAGCGGGATCGTCCCGGACGGCACCGACACGGACACCGCGTGGAAGCGCCTCGCCGAGACCCTCATGCCCGTCCTGGACGCCGCCGCGTCCGCCGGCGTTCCACTCGCCGTCGAGCCCGAACCGGGTCACCTCCTCGCCACCCTGGCCGACTTCCATCACCTTCGCCGCACCCTCGGCGACCCCGAACCTCTCGGCCTCACCCTCGACATCGGCCACTGCCAGTGCCTCGAACCCCTCCCTCCCGCCGACTGCGTGCGTGCCGCCGCACCCTGGCTGCGTCACGTCCAGATCGAGGACATGCGACGCGGTGTCCACGAGCACCTCCCCTTCGGTGACGGGGAGATCGACTTCCCACCGGTCCTGGCGGCCCTCGCCGCCGCCGGCTACCAGGGCCTGACCGTCGTCGAACTGCCCCGCCACTCCCACGCCGGCCCCCACTACGCCGGACGCTCCCTCCCGTTCCTCCGGCACGCCGAGCAGACCGCGGCCACCGTCTCGCCGCACCCTGCTCCGGCCCACCAGCAGGCCGCGCCACCCCACGGCGCTCCCTCCACCACCCCTGAAGGGAGCAGCACCCCATGACCCACCCGCGCACCACACCGGCGGCGAGAACCGGCGGCCCCCAGGACGACGCCCCAGCACACGGGGACACCGCCGCGCGGGACGCCCAGGGCCCCGAGTCCGCCGCCGCACCAGACGCCCAAGCTCCCGAGGACGCCAACCTCCTGCCCACCACGGACACCCACAGCACCCAACCAACCCTCGACACAGCCCTGGCCTCCTCGCCGGCCGACCTCCGCCGCCACCTCACCACCCACCTCGACCCCGCCGCCCGCGCCTGGCTCGAGCACGCCCTCGACGAGGCCGCCGCCCACCCCGGCCTCCACGGGCCCATCTCCGCGTGGGAACTGCGCCTCGCCGAGGCAGGCCGGCGCTGCGGTGCCGCGTACGCCGACGCCGCACGCGTCCTCATCCTCGACGCGGCCCGTGCCGGGACCGACGCCCTGACGCGGGTGTACTTCCAGGGCACCGCCGGCGAGCGCCGCGCCGTCCTGCACGCCCTGCCGCATCTCGTGTCCGGGCCCGGCGCCCTCCCGCTCGTCGAGGACGCCCTGCGCACCAACGACACCCGGCTCCTCACCGCCGCCGTCGGCCCGTACGCCGCCCGTCACCTGGCCCCCCACGACTGGCGCCACGCCGTACTGAAGTGCCTGTTCACCGGCGTCCCCGTCGACCGAGTGGCGGACCTGCCCCGGCGGGCCCGCGGCGACGGCGAACTCGCCCGCATGCTGGGCGACTACGCCGCCGAACGCACCGCCGCCGGCCGCACCGTCCCCGAGGACCTGTACCGCGTCCTGGACCTGACCGAGTCCGCCGGCCCGGCCCCCGGCACGGACCACCCCCACGGCAAGGAGTCCTGATGCGCATCTTCGACCCCCACATCCACATGACGTCCCGGACCACGGACGACTACGAGGCCATGTACGCCGCCGGTGTCCGCGCCGTCGTCGAGCCCTCCTTCTGGCTCGGCCAGCCCCGCACCTCGCCCGCCTCCTTCCTCGACTACTTCGACTCCCTCCTCGGCTGGGAACCGTTCCGCGCCGCGCAGTACGGCATCGCCCACCACTGCACGCTGGCGCTCAACCCCAAGGAGGCCAACGACCCGCGCTGTGTGCCCGTCCTCGACGCACTGCCCCGGTATCTCGTCAAGGACAACGTCGTGGCCGTCGGCGAGATCGGCTACGACTCCATGACGCCCGCCGAGGACACCGCCCTCGCCGCCCAGCTCCAGCTCGCCGCCGACCACGGCCTGCCCGCCCTCGTGCACACCCCGCACCGCGACAAGCTCGCCGGTCTGCGCCGCACCCTCGACGCCGTCCGGGAATCCGCACTGCCCCCGGAACGCGTCCTGGTCGACCACCTCAACGAGACCACCGTCAAGGAGGCCAAGGACAGCGGCTGCTGGCTGGGCTTCTCCGTCTATCCGGACACCAAGATGGACGAGGAGCGGATGATCGCGATCCTGCGCGCCTACGGCACCGAGCAGGTCCTGGTCAACTCCGCCGCCGACTGGGGGAAGAGCGACCCCCTGAAGACCCGCAAGGTCGGCGACCTGATGCTGGCCGAGGGCTTCGGCGAGGACGACGTCGACCAGGTGCTGTGGCGCAACCCCGTCGCCTTCTACGGGCTCAGCGGCCGCCTGAACCTCGGCGTCACCGGCACGGAGGCCACCCACGAGGGCAACTCCATCCTCCGCGGCGTCCCGAAGGACCCGCACGAGCCGGACCCCGGCCCCGGAGACGGCGACGAGCCGGCCCGCGTCCCCGCCGCGGAGGCGTGACCCATGCGCTTCCGCCACCCCGACGGCTCCACCGTCCACCTCGCCTACTGCACCAACGTCCATCCCGCCGAAACCCTCGACGGCGTCCTCGCGCAACTCCGTGACCACTGCGAACCCGTCCGCCGCCGCCTGGGCCGCGACCGGCTCGGCATCGGGCTGTGGCTCGCCAGGGACGCCGCCCACACCCTCGACACCGACCCGTCCGCACTGCGCGGCCTGCGCACCGAGCTCGACCGGCGTGGTCTGGAGGTCGTCACCCTCAACGGCTTCCCGTACGAGGGCTTCGGCGCCGAGGAGGTCAAGTACCGCGTCTACAAGCCGGACTGGGCCGACCCGGAACGCCTCGACCACACCACCGCCCTGGCCCGCGTCCTCGCCGGCCTCCTCCCCGACGACGTCGGCGAGGGCACCATCTCCACCCTGCCCCTCGCCTGGCGCACCGCGTACGACGACGAGCGCGCACAGGCCGCCCGCACCGCCCTGCTCACCCTCGCCGAACGCCTCGACGCCATCGAGGAGCTGACCGGCCGCTCCCTCCGCGTCGGGCTGGAACCGGAACCCGGCTGCGTCGTCGAGACCACCCGCGACGCCATCGCCCCGCTCACCACCATCGCCCACGACCGCATCGGCATCTGTGTCGACACCTGCCACCTCGCCACCTCCTTCGAAGACCCGCACACCGCCCTGGACGCCCTCACCGCGGCTCGCGTCCCCGTCGTCAAATCCCAGCTCTCCGCCGCCCTGCACGCCGAACACCCCCATCTGCCCGAGGTCCGCGAGGCTCTCGCCGCCTTCGCCGAACCCCGCTTCCTGCACCAGACCCGTACGGCCACCGCCGCGGGCCTGCGCGCCACCGACGACCTCGACGAGGCCCTCGCGGGCCACGCCCTGCCCGACGGCGCGCCCTGGCGCGCCCACTTCCACGTCCCCCTGCACGCGGCCCCCGCCGCACCCCTCACCTCCACACTCCCGGTGCTGAAGACCGCACTGACCCGGCTCGTCGGCGGCCCGGTCCCGCTCACCCGCCACCTGGAGGTCGAGACCTACACCTGGCAGGCCCTCCCGCCCGAGCTGCGCCCCCGCGGCCGCAGCCAGCTCGCCGACGGCATCGCCGCTGAGCTCACCCTCGCCCGCGACCTGTTGACGGACCTCGGACTGAAGGAGCTGCCATGAGCACCCAGCCGTCCGCCCCGGGCGCACACCCGGCCCGGCCAGGACCGACCCCCCTCCTCGTCCTCGACGTCGTCGGCCTCACCCCCCGTCTCCTCGACCACATGCCCCACCTCAAGGCGCTCGGCCGGTCCGGCTCGCACGCCCCGCTGGGCACCGTGCTGCCCGCCGTCACCTGCGCCGCCCAGTCCACGTTCCTCACCGGCACCATGCCCTCGGAGCACGGCATCGTCGGCAACGGCTGGTACTTCCGCGAACTCGGCGACGTCCTGCTGTGGCGCCAGCACAACGGCCTCGTGGCCGGTGACAAACTCTGGGACGCCGCCCGCCGCGCCCACCCCGGCTACACCGTCGCGAACATCTGCTGGTGGTACGCCATGGGCGCCGACACCGACATCACCGTCACCCCCCGTCCGGTCTACTACGCCGACGGCCGCAAGGAACCCGACTGCTACACCCGGCCGGTCGCACTGCACGACGAACTCACGGAAAAACTCGGCACGTTCCCCCTCTTCCACTTCTGGGGCCCCGGAGCGGACCTCGTCTCCAGCCGGTGGATCATCGACGCGACCCGCCACATCATCCGCACCCGGCATCCGGACCTGACGCTCTGCTACCTCCCTCACCTCGACTACGACCTCCAGCGATTCGGCCCCGACGACCCGCGCTCCCTGAAGGCGGCCGCCGACCTGGACGCCGCCATGGCACCGCTCCTGGACGACGCCCGCGCCGAGGGCCGCACGGTCGTCGCGCTGTCCGAGTACGGCATCACCCGCGTGAACCGGCCCGTCGACATCAACCGCGCCCTGCGCCGCGCCGGCCTGCTGGAGGTGCACACCCAGGACGGCATGGAGTACCTCGACCCCATGGCGTCCCGTGCCTTCGCGGTCGCCGACCACCAGATCGCCCACGTCTATGTGCGCCGCCCCGAGGACCTCGACGCCACCCGGGCCGCCCTCGACGGCCTGCCCGGCATCGAGCAACTCCTCGACGACGAGGGCAAGAAGGCCCACCACCTCGACCATCCGCGCGCAGGCGAACTCGTCGCCGTGGCGGAACCGGACGCCTGGTTCACGTACTACTACTGGCTCGACGACGCCCGCGCGCCCGACTTCGCGCAGCTCGTCGAGATCCACCGCAAACCCGGCTACGACCCGGTCGAGCTCTTCATGGATCCCCTCGACCCCTACGTCAAGGTCAAGGCGGCCACCGCACTGGCGCGCAAGAAACTCGGCATGCGCTACCGCATGGCGGTCGTGCCCCTGGACCCCTCACCTATTCGCGGCAGCCACGGCCGCCTTCCGGCGAGCGACGACGACGGTCCGCTCCTCATCTGCTCCACCCCCCGCGCTGTCGGTGACCGCGTCGCGGCCACCGATGTGAAGTCACTGCTGCTCCGACTCGCCGGTCTCGCCTGAGGACGGACCCTCAGTCCCGACTGGTCACAAGTGAAGCACTCACCACTGACAACGCCCCGCGATCACGAGGAGTTCCACGCATGAGCCGCTTCTCCCAGCCCGACCCCGAGCTCACCCACCGCCTCAGCAGACGAGGCATGCTCGGCGTGGCCGCAGGCGCCACCGCCGCCGCCCTGCTCGGTGCCGCCGCTCCCGCGACCGCCGCCACCGGCAACGCGACCGCGGCGACCACCGGCACGGCTTCCGGTGCCAGGGGCCGCGGCCGCCTCGTCCTGCCGCCCGGCCGCCTCGGCATCCAGCTCTACAGCCTCCGCGACAAGGTCTCCACCCTCGGCTTCGGCCCCGTCTTCGCCGAACTGGAGAAGTACGGCTACGACGAGGTCGAGTTCGCCGGCTACACCCAGGGCTCGGCCGGCCCCATCACGCTCGCCCAGCTCAAGCGGCTGGCCCGCAACCACGGCCTGAACCCGATCGGCAGCCACGTCGGCTACTACTCCAGCGACCCGAACGCCTACACCTTCGCCCAGAACCTCACCAAGGTCCTCGACGACGCCCAGGCCCTCGGCCTCAAGCACATCGGCACGGCCGCCGGCCCGTTCCGCTACGGCTCGACCGTCGACGCCTGGAAGCGCGCCGCCGAGGACTTCAACACCTACGGCGCCGCGGCGAAGGCCCGGGGCATGAAGTTCTACCAGCACAACCACTCCGAGGAGTTCTCCTTCGCCACCGACAATCCCAAGGTCCGCCTCTACGACGTCCTGCTCAAGGAGACCGACCCGGACCTCGTCCACCTGGAGATGGACATCTACTGGGCGTACGTCGGCCAGTTCCGCTTCTCCAAGCGGCCCGACGGCACGCCCGCGCCGTTCGAACCGCTGAACTACGTCCTGAGGCAGCCCGACCGCTACCCGCTCTTCCACGTCAAGGACGGCGAGAGCGACCCGTCGAACCCGTACGGCTACCGCATGACCGACGTCGGCGACGGCGACATCGACTACCAGCGGTTCATCTCGGCCGTGACCCGGCTGCGCGGCCACCGCATGGCCCACCACTGGCAGGCCGAGCACGACAACCCGGCCGAGTCCTTCACGTTCGCGCGCCGTTCGAGCGCGCATCTGCACTCATTGCGCGAGAAGTGCTGACAGGGCACGGACACGACTGAGGCAGGACCCCGACGGCGCAGGGGGCGCTCCCCGCCGTCGGGGCCCCGCCGTCGTGTCGCGGGGAGTGCTGTCAGCCCTGGGTGGCCGCAGCCCGCAGGGTGAGACGGTGCTCGCCCGCGTACACGTTCATGGAGGTGCCGCGCAGGAAGCCGATCAGGGTCAGGCCGGTTTCCGCGGCCAGGTCGACGGCCAGGGAGGAGGGTGCCGAGACTGCCGCCAGGATGGGGATGCCGGCCATCACGGCCTTCTGCGCCAGTTCGAAGGAGGCCCTGCCCGAGACCAGCAGGATCGTGCGCGAGAGGGGCAGGTCGCCGTTCTGCAGGGCGCGGCCGACCAGTTTGTCGACCGCGTTGTGGCGGCCGACGTCCTCTCGTATGTCGAGCAGGTCGCCTTCCTCGGCGAACAGGGCGGCGGCGTGCAGGCCCCCGGTCCGGTCGAAGACCCGTTGAGCCGCGCGCAGCCGGTCGGGGAGGCGCGCGAGCAGGTCGGGTTCGACCCGGACCGGGGGTGCGTCGGAGATGGGCCAGCGGGTGGTGGTGCGGACGGCGTCGAGGCTCGCCTTGCCGCACAGGCCGCACGATGAGGTGGTGTAGACGTTGCGTTCGAGGGTGATGTCGGGGATGACCACGCCGGGTGTCGTGCGCACGTCCACCACGTTGTACGTGTTCGACCCGTCGGCCGTCGCCCCCGCACAGTAGACGATGTTCTGCAGGTCGGACGCGTGGGCCAGGACGCCCTCGCTGACCAGGAACCCGGCGGCGAGGGGGAAGTCGTCGCCGGGAGTGCGCATGGTGATCGCGAGCGGTTTGCCGTTGAGCCTGATCTCCAGTGGTTCCTCGGCGACGAGTGTGTCCGGGCGGCTGGAGACCACCCCGTCCCTGATCTGGATCACCTTGCGTCGTGCCGTGACTCGTCCCATGACCGGCCTCAGCTCCGTACCGCTGCCACCGGCAGCTTCTCGATGCGGACCGCGGCGGCCTCGAACTCCGCTGTCCCCGGGATCGGACAACTGGCCGTGACCGGCGGCGCGCCCAGGTCCGCCGCGTCGGACAGGCGCATGGTCGTGAACGCCAGACCGGCTCGTAACGTCGGGTCCACCCACACCGGGGCCGTCACCGAACCGCGCCGAGTGGAGACCCGTACCTCCTCACCGACCACCACGCCGTAGCGCTCGGCGTCCTCCGGGCTCAGCTCGATGCACGTGCCGCGCCGCAGTGGTGACGCGGAACCGCTTTTCTGTACAACGGTCTTGTACGAGTCGAGCCGACGCCCCGTGGTGAGGCGGATCGGGTACCACTCGTCCGTCAGGTCCACGGGTGGGTCGTACGAGACGAGTCGGAAGGCCGCCCGCAGGTCCCGCTCGGTCGTCGTTCCGGTGAGGAGGGCCAGGTTGGACAAGGCACGTCCGGTGTCGGTGCCGTGATGGTGCTCCACGACGAACGGCGTCCGCGGCCGGCCCTGATCGCCGGGTGCGTGGCCGTGCGCCAACTCCCTGATGACGACGGCCGATATGCCCGTCACCTTCTCGGCGAGCGACAGCGTCCAGGGCTCGACGAGCTGTTGGTACTCCTCGAAACCGGTCGTCGCGCGCTCGATGAAGGCGTGGTCGGCGAGGCCCGCCCGGATGATCTCCCGGCCGATCGCATGGGCCAGCGGAACCTCGGTACCGGCCTTCGGCCGGATCCGGCGGTCGCCGGACCCGGCACTGTCGGGTCCTCGTACGCTCATGCGGCGGCCTGGTGGGCGAGGAGGTCGGAGAGGGCGTGGACGGTGCGCAGGGTGGGCACCTGGACGCCGGTGATCTCGGCGAGTTCGATGACGGCGGCGAGGAGGACGTCGAGTTCCAGCGGCTTGCCGCGTTCCAGGTCCTGGAGGGTGGAAGTGCGGTGGTCGCCGACGCGTTCGGCGCCGGCGAGGCGGCGTTCGATGGAGACGCCGACCTGACAGCCCAGGGCCTCGGCGACGGCGAGGGTTTCGGTCATCATGGTTTCGATGACCTTGCGGGTGCCGCCGTGCAGGCACATCTGCCGCATGGTGGCGCGGGCGAGGGCGCTGATGGGGTTGAAGGAGATGTTGCCCAGGAGCTTGAGCCAGATGTCGTTGCGCAGGTCGGGTTCGACCGGGCATTTGAGGCCGCCGGCCTGCATGGCCTCGCTGAATGCGAGACAGCGCGCCGAAATGCTTCGATCGGGCTCGCCGATGGAGAACCGGGTGCCTTCCAGGTGCCGGACCACGCCCGGCCCTTCGAGCTCCGTCGCCGCGTAGACCACACACCCGATGGCACGCTGGGGCGCGAGTACCGCACTGACCGCGCCCGCAGGGTCCACGCTTTCGATGGGGTGGCCGTCGTGGGGGCCGCCGTGTTGGTGGAAGTACCACCAGGGGATGCCGTTCTGGGCGGCGATGACCGCGGTGGTGTCGTGCAGCAGAGGCTCGATGAGCGGCCCGCACGCCGCGTACGAGTTGGCTTTGAGGCCCAGGAAGACGTAGTCGACCGGCCCGATGTCGGTGGGGTCGTCGGTGGCGTGGGCGTGTGCGGTGAAGTCGCCGCGCGGGCTGAGTACTTGGACGCCGTGGTGGCGCATGGCCGTGAGGTGGGGTCCGCGGGCGATCAGGTGGACGTCGGCGCCGGCGCGGTGGAGCGCGGCGCCGACGTAGGCGCCGATGGCTCCGGCGCCGAGGACTGCGACTTTCATGATGGGGAGCTCCGTTCGGTTGAGGGTGACCGAGGAACTGCCGACTTTGTCGACTGAATATTGTCTACAGGATGGAACCGACAGTCAGCAAGAGCCGTGACGGCACTCGTCGTCGTCCGCGGCCCGTGAGCTGCTGGTATGCCCGTCCAAGGCGAGCCCACGCCCTGGGTCCGCGCGTGCCTGTGCGCCGTAGACTGTAGGCGAAAACCAATCCATAATTGGCCTGCCAGCTGCAGCGACGACGCTGCCCAGGAGGGAGCGCGATGTTGCCGACGACGGGACTGCCACAGGGCGCGGTGCCCAAGCTCGAACGGCCCGGCCCGTTGCGCGACCGTGTCTACGAGGCGCTGCTCGAACTCATCACCACCCGCGCCCTTCAGCCGGGCCAGCATCTCGTCGAGAGCGAGCTCGCCGGGCATCTCGGTGTCTCCCGGCAGCCTGTGCGCGAGGCCCTGCAGCGCCTCAGCACCGAAGGGTGGGTCGATCTGCGGCCCGCCCAAGGTGCCTTCGTGCACGAGCCGACGGACGAGGAGGCGGACCAACTTCTCTCCGTACGCACGCTGTTGGAGGCCGAGGCCGCCCGCCTCGCCGCCGCCAACGCGGGTGCCGACGCCGTCGCCGCGCTCGAGAAGCTGTGCGACGAGGGCGAGAAGGCCGTCGACGCCGACGACGTCGACGGCGCGGTCGCGATGAACGCCCGGCTCCACGCGAAGGTGATGGAACTCGCGGGCAACACGGTCCTCGCCGGGCTGGCCGCGCAGGTCGACCGCAGAGTGCGCTGGTACTACACCCCGGTCGCCCGGCAGCGCGGCCACCGGTCCTGGATCGAGCACCGCGAGCTGATCGCGGCGATCGCGGACCGGGACGAGGAGCGCGCCACGGCGGTCATGCGTGCCCACACGGAACACACGCGCAAGATGTACCGCGAGCGCGAGAAGTAGCCGCGCGGCGAGAGCAACCGGTAGCCGCGCGGCGAGAGCAACCGGTACGCCGTCACCCGACCGAACGACTCCCAGCCACCAGGCAACGGCTCAGGCGGCCCTTCCCCACGACGAGTGCCGCGGGGAAGGGCCGCCTGAGCGCCGAACCGGGCTGCTCAGGCCACCAGCTGCGGTGTTGATGCGCCGCCGCGCGTCCGTCCCGGCTGCCGTAGCAGCAGGGCGATCGCCGCCGCGATCATCGAGGTGACGCCGGCCAGCGCGTACGCCCCGTCGTAACCCCAGGCCGCGACCACCATGGAGCCGAGGCCGCCGCCGAACAGGCCGCTGATCAGCTTGCCGCTGTACACCAGCCCGTAGTTGGAGGCGTTGTAGTTCTCCCCGAAGTAGTCCGGGGTGAGTGCCGCGAACAGGGGATAGAACGCGCCGCCGCCGAAGCCGGAGAGGAACGCGAAGAACAGGAACAGCCCTTCGCTCTTGACGTCACCGGCCCAGATCACGCCGAACTGGGCCAGGCCCAGGACGACGATGACCATCACCAGGGTGGACTTGCGGCCCCACTTGTCGGACATCCAGCCCACGACCCCGCGGCCGATGCCGTTGATGACCGCCATGACGCCCATCGAGGAGGCCGCCACCAGCGGACCGAAGCCGACCTCCTTGGCGTAGTCGACCTGGAAGGAGATCCCGAAGATGGACACGCCCGCCGTCATGACGAGGGCGATCCACATGAGGGGAAGCATGCCGGTCCTGATGGCCTCCTTGGGTGTGTACTGCTTCACCGCCGGAGGGTTCTTGGCGAGGGCGTCGGCACCCTTCCCGGTGTCGCCGTAGGTCAGCGGGTCGATGTCCGCGGGCCACCAGTTCTTCGGCGGGTCCTTGAAGAAGAACGCGCATCCCACGACCACGATCAGGACGTAGCAGCCGATGAGGTCCAGGACACGGTGGTAGTTCGCCGTGTCGAAACCGTAGTTGAAGATGAAGATGAACGGCAGTGATCCGTACGCGAAGCCCCCGTTGACGAATCCGGTCCTGGCGCCCCGGCGTTCGGGGAACCATTTGCCGACCATGTTGATGCAGGTCGCGTAGACCAGGCCGGCGCCGACCCCCCCGACGACGCCGAACCCGAGGATCGCCAGCCATACGTTGCTCAGGTGCGACAGGGCGAGGAACCCGACCAGACACATGCCCGAGCCGATGTACATGGCACCGCGGGCGGTCAGGACGCCCTTCTCCCGCAGCCAGCCCGCCGGGAAGGCGATGCCGGCCTGGAAGAAGACCCAGACGCTGAGGATCCAGAAGGTGTTGCTCTGCGTCCAGCCGTGGGCGTGGGACAGGGTGTCCTCCGCCGAGCCGTACGCGTACTCGAAGACGCTGATGGCCATCATGGTGAGCCACGGGAGGTACACCATGAGCTTGCGCGAGTGGCCGAGGATGTCCCGGTCGCTCTCGCCGATGCGGTAGACGCGGCCGCCTGCGTCGGTGACTTCTCGGTAGGGACGATGTGCGGCGTCGGAGGGTGGGGAGGAGCTGCTTGCTGAGGAGCTGTTTGCTGCGTACGGATCTGCCGTCATGTCACGCCGTTTCCTCGCCGAGCGGTTGCGGGTTGGAGCTGATGCCCTTGGCTTTGGGCCGTCCCGGGGGGTGCAGGAACAGGGCCACGAAGGCTGCGAAGAGGGAGATCGAACCGGCCAGGGTGAATGCCCCGCTGTGGCCCCAGTTGTCTACCACGACCTTTCCCATACCGGCTCCGAGCAGGCCGGACACCAGCTTGGAGCTGTAAACCAGCCCGTAGTTGGATGCGTTGTTGTTCTCGCCGAAGTAGTCCGCCGTCATCGCCGCGAACATCGGGAAGATGGCGCCTCCGCCGAACCCGGAGATGCTCGAGAAGAGCAGGAACAGCGGGAGGTTCTTCATTTCGGCGGACCACAGGATGGCGTACTGCGAAAGGCCGAGGATGATACAGACGAAGATCAGGCAGCGCTTGCGTCCGTAACGGTCTGACAGCCAGCCGATCACACCCCGCCCGGTGCCGTTGACGATGGCCTTCATCGACATGGCCGTTGCGACGATTCCGCCCGCGAAGCCGGCCTCCTTGCCTATCTCGACCTGGAAGGCGATGCCGAAGATGTTCACGCCCGAGGTGCACAGCAGGCAGAACCACATCAGCGCGACCCGCCCGGTCCGCCAGGCCTCCCCGGGGGTGTACTGCTTCACGGCGGGCGGGTTCATCGCCAGTGCGCGACGGGCACGTGGGTCCTTCGGCGGCCGCAGTGGGTCGATCTCGGCGGGCCACCAGTTCTTCGGCGGGTCCCGGAAGAAGTAGCCGGCCACGGCCACCGTAGCGGCCAGGAAGAAACCGACCGAGACGAGTACCCAGCGGAAGTTCGTCAGGTCCATGTAGCTGGTGAAGAGGAAGACGAACGGTACGGAACCGTAGGCGAATCCGCCGTTGACGAATCCGGTCTTGCCTCCCTTGCGCTCCGGATACCACTTGCCGACCATGTTCACGCAGGTCGCGTAGACCATGCCGGCACCCATACCGCTGAACATGCCGAACCCGACGTACGCGACGATCACATGCGGCGCGTATGCGAGGGACACGTATCCGAGCAGTGTGCCGAGTGCGCCGAGCATCATCGCCCAGCGGGCGGGCAGTTTTCCGCTTTCCCTGAGCTTTCCGGCGGGGAAGGCCACCGCCGCCTGGAAGAACACCCAGACACCGAGCATCCAGAAGATGTGCCCGTCGTTCCAGCTGTGTGCGATGTGCAGGGTGTCCTCGGCCGACGCGAACGCGTACTCGGCCGAGCTGATGCCCATCATGCCCACCCACGGCAGGATGACCATCCACTTGCGTTTACGGCCCATGATGTCGACATCGGACTCTCCGATGCGGTACACGCGGCCGTTCTGGTCCGTCACCTCCCTGTACGGGACGGATGTCGAGTAGTCGATGGTTGTCATCTGGTCAAACACTCCTTGCGTCGAAAGATCTGGCCAGCGCCCCCTGCCCCATGCCTTTCGTGCGCGCGCGAGTCCCTGGGGCCGACCGACGCGCACCGTCGGACGACCCCGTGCACATTCACCTCATGAACCACCGCCCAGGAGCCTTGACGCGTGGGCCCGGATCACCACGTCAGATCACCCCGCTCGACTTGAGCAGGCGCAGCTCTTCGTGGGCGAGGCCGAGTTCGCCGATGAGGATTTCTTCGGTGTGCTGGCCGAGGAGGGGT
>NZ_DF968310.1:0-7923 GCF_001270025.1 Streptomyces azureus
TGCGCTGGGAAAGGCGGGCCGACATCCACGAGGCGCTCCGCAAACTCGCCTGCTACCTCATCACCCACTGGCAACTCAGCTCATTCTGTTAGCCGTTGTGAGGCCGGTGGTAGGCCCATTCGTCGAGCAGGGTGTGGTGGAAGCGTTCGGCCTAGCCGTTGTCTGCGGCCGCCAGGGGCGGGTGTAGCGGGGGCTGATGCCCGGGTCGCGGCAGGTGTCGCGCCAGGTGTTCTTGGTGTAGGCCCAGGCGTTGTCGGTCAGGACGTGTTCGACCGTGAGCCCTGTGCGGCGAACCAGGCGGTGGCCCGTCGCACGAAGCCGGCGCAGGTGGCGGCCTTCTCGTCGGGCAGGTCCTCGGTGTAGGCCAGGCGGGAGTGGTCGTCCAGCGCGGTGTGCAGGTAGGCGTATCCGGTGCCGTGGCGGCGGTCCTGGTTGGCCCGGCCGCCTACGCGGCCGAGGACCTTGTGGCCGCCGCCGTCGGGGACGCGGCCGAGCTTCTTGACATCGATGTGGATCAGTTCGCCTGGACGGGCGCGTTCGTAGCGGCGGATGGGTTCGCCGGTGGCCCGGTCGGTGGCGGCCTGGACGGGCAGGCCGTGACGGTGCAGGATGCAGTGAGCGGTGGAGGCGGTGATGCCGCATCGGGCGGCCAGCCGCACCGGCCCGATGCGGTGCTCGCGCCGCAGCCGCACGACCCGCTCCTCGACGGCGGCAGGGGTGCGGCGGGGCTGGTGGTGCGGGCGGCTGGAGCGGTCGTGCAGGCCCGCTGTCCCGAGGCGCTGGTAGCGGTCGGCCCGGCGGGCGGCGGTGGTGTGACTGACCTGGAAGCGTTCCGCGGCACGCCGTAGCGGCCAGCCGTCCTCGACGACACACCGGGCCAGACGCAGCCTGCCGGTCGGCGTCAGCGGGGCGTTGGTGGGACAGCGAGGGTCTCCTGGGTGCCGGTTGCAGATCTCGCAATCCACACCGAACCCAGAGGCACTCACCCCATTCAAGGACCGCTCAAGGCGTGTCGGCTGTCACCAACGTCCCGGGACAGCCCACCTTGTTTTGAGCGTGTTGACCGACGCCCAGTGGGCCAGGATGAGCCCCTGTTGCCTGACCGGACTCCTCGCAGAGGAGGAAGATGGCGTGATTACCGGCAAGTGATCGACGCAACCGTCTGGAAGTACCGCACCGGATCTCCGTGAATGGACCTGCCTGCGGAGTTCGGCTCGTCGAAGGGTGC
Organism: Streptomyces azureus; assembly: GCF_001270025.1. Classification (NCBI taxonomy): domain Bacteria; kingdom Bacillati; phylum Actinomycetota; class Actinomycetes; order Kitasatosporales; family Streptomycetaceae; genus Streptomyces; species Streptomyces azureus. The sequence continues at coordinate 1,229 of NZ_DF968310.1, forward strand.
CTACAGCCGTCTGCGAAACTGGCCGATCGACGGGACCTGGCAGCGAGTGTTTACCGCCCTGCTGGCCCAGGCGGACGCGGATGAGAACCTGAGCTGGGTGGTGTCCGTCGATTCCACAGTTGTTCGAGCACATCAGCTTGCGGCCGGAGCCCGCAAGGGGGGCTGGCCGACGAGCCCACGGACCATGTCATCGGCCGCTCTCGAGGCGGCCTGACTACGAAGATTCATCTCGCCGCCGACGGCAACTGCCGCAACTGGCCTTCGCCTCGAACAATGGCGAGGCATTGCCACCCACTACGACAAGACTGCCACCATCTACCTGGCCGGACTCCACGTCGCAGCCATCCTCATCTGGTCAGCACGATGATCCAAGAGAAATGACCTAGCCGTCACGCAGAGCGCTATCGCCTTCCACCGGTACGGCGTCGGCACGCTGGGGGACTGGGAAGTGGAAGTCGCCCACCCCGTGCCGCGCCACCAGAGCCTCGTGGCCGATGCCCTGGTCCACCTGCCCTACAGCAACCTGCCGCACGTGTTCGTAGAGGTGGACCGCGCGTCAATGACGTTCGGCAAGCTCACCGCCAAGCTGACCGCATACGACGAGTACCGCACCAACGTGTGGAAGAGCACCGGCAAGCAGGAGTGGCTGGCCGCGCCCTGTACGACCCGCGCCTCGGCGAACCCCGCACACCCGGCCCCGACGTCAGCTGCCGCTTCTACTACTCCGGCGACACGCCCTGACGCCCGCTGGCACGGCTGCCTACGGCCTGCTGGCCTTATTTCACGAGTCGTGTGTACACGGGTTTGGGAGGCACCCGGCTCCACGGTCGCGTGATGTCCACGAGTTTTGAAGACAGCGGGGAGCTTGCCAGGCCCGCGCCGCGGGCACTACGTGCCTCCGGGGAACGGATTGCCGTGACCAGGAAGGTGCCCTCCCGGTGGCACATACCGCGGCCGACCGTTCTGGTCGGTCACCAATGTGAACCCGGCAGCTTGCAGGAGGGCGGCGTACTTTGCTCTGAAGCGTCGGTTGACGACGAGTCCGACTGGCACGAGGGCTATCAGCCCGGCCCAGACGATGCCAGCAAGGACAACGGCAGTAGTACCCGCGCTGAGCGTGAAACCGAGGAGCACTGCCAACGGAACGGTGCCGACACCGGCGAGCACCATCCGCTGCTTGTCGCTGTATCTGGCGGTGATGTCGAACGTGATGCGGGCCTTGAGGAGCTCGATCGCTTCGGGCACGACGGGAGGTAGCGCGACCCCGTCGCTCGCGTTCGGGTACTGCGCCCAGTTCTGCGCGGCCCGCGCGCGGGCCTGCGGGCGAGGATCGGGCACGATCAACATCACGTACCCGTTGCCCTGTGGCCCTCCACCCTGCCATATGTCCGCGTACTCGTACCCGAACTGCTCGGCGATGAAGGCGAGCCGGGCGAGTTTCTTCATCGACGCCATGGCGGGGGCGACCTCAACAGGCTCCCCGCTCGCCATCTGCCGCAGCATCTTCTGCACATGCCGCTTACTCACCGGTGCCCCCCCGTCACTCACACAGCCTTGGCAGCGCTGACAGTGCCGTTATATCTCCCCAACATCCACAAGCTTGCCGATCATCGACTGCCGCCGCAACCAGTGAACAAACGCTGCTGCTGAACGTGGACGAAGCCACTGCGCGGCCGGTTCTGCGGCCACGACCACGACGCCCCCAACCCGGGCCCACTGCCGTGGCAGACATACGCCGCGCTGATAGGCGGGCCGTTGGACGGGCTGCTGTTGGACATCGCAGGCTGGCGGCCGGAGGAAGTCGACGAGGGTGCGGCCCTGTCCACCGAGCTCGGGCAGTTCCCTGGTGGTCGGTCGCTGTACGACCCGCGCCCTGGCGAACCGCGCAAGCCTGGCCCCGGTGTGAGCTGCCGCTTCTACTACTCCGGCGACACGCCCTGACCACAGCCCCGACCATCAGCCCGACCAGGGCAGGTCAGCGCGCTGCTCACCCGCCACCACCGGCTTGCCTCTGCCTGCCCTCGGTCAGCTGGCTGGCGGTGTTGTCGATCCACAGCAGCGTCTACTCGGCTCCGGCCTGCCATTCGGGCTCCGCGCCGGCATACCGGCCTTCAGCGTCGGCGCGTCCAGGCGCAGGCGGACACGACCAGGTTCGTCGTTCTGCACCGATGGGCGGAGATCCTGGAGCGGCACTTCCCGCCGGAGCTCCCCGCCCCCGACTAGACACCCGGCAGGCCGACCACGGCCCGGTGCCCCGACCACGGGCCCGACCAGGGCAGGTCAGCGTGCTTGTGTTCGCAGATCGGCCGATCGCCCGGCGTTCTTCGAGGACGCCGCCCGGGCGGTCGCCTTCCCCGGCGTCTTCCGCACCGCGGCCTTCTTCGCCGGTGTGGTCGGCGCCTCCTGCCGGTCTGCGCCGCCCGTCTCGCCGCGCCCCGCCCGGGTCTTGTCAACCGACTCCTACAGCGCGGCCATCAGGTCCACCAGTTGACCCGGCGGCTCCGGGGCATGCGGAAGTTGGCGGTCTTCCCGCTTGGCCTCGATCACCTCGTGCAGCGCCTCGCTGTAGCGGTCGGTGAACTCGGGACCCGTGGGGTCGTCGCGGGTCATGGCCTCGATGAGGCCACGGCTTCGTCGACCTCGTCTTCGTCCAGCTGGACCGGCGGGGGCACCCCGCAGGATGCCACCCCAGCTTGATCGTTCAGTTCTGCTGAAGACTCCCAGCCGGGCCTCAACCTCGATCTCCTCTTGCCCGACCACGAGCAGCACGCGGGACACACGTTCACCCTGCCTTGCTACATCGCTTCCGGCGAGCCAGGCCCCACCAGCCCGGCTAGACGAGCCGGGCTGCCGTGGCACTGTCAGGGAGAGCGCGTTGGTCTCCCGTCGGCTGAAGTCCTCTCGTCTTCCGCTGTCGGGCGGGGGAAGAGGAGATTCTCGAGCGCGTCCATGGCAAAGAGGAAAGCCATCATCAGGGCAGGCACGAGCAGGGCGAGCAGGACCACAGGACCTCCCGGGGGTGGTCGGCCTGTGCAGCCGATGGTGCCGCTTCAACAGGATGGGGCCGAATGGCCTAGGGCGCATGTCATGCGTGCGCAGCGCGGGCGCTGGCGGCGCAGTCCGGGCGGGACGGTCTGCTGACGCATGAGCGGCCGGGAGGCGTCGCTACCAGCCCCCGTGTGCTGGGGTGGCGCGGTGGTCCCTGTACCTCCGCAGGCGGTGTCGCGATCACCCATCAGGGAACCACCTGAGCGAGGGTGTGCTGAGGCCAAGGTGCCCAAGGCCGAAGCGGCCAAGCCCAGCCTCGCCGTATCGAGATCACAGGCGGAGAGTGACGCCCGGCTGGCGAGAGGTCCTGGAGCCTGGCGGAGGGTTTTGCTCCAGGACCTGCTCATCATGCCCGTGCAGCCTGGGTGAGGGTCACGCTCCAGCTGCCTGCTCATGATGCCCCCAGTGTGCGGCCTGCCGAGCGAGGGGCTGCCTGCACCACCCGCCGACCGCAGTACGCTCACCCGCTTGGTTCACTGGACGGTGCGTGTTCGATGACCTTTGCGGCGCTGCCGGTGGCGCCAAGGCCAGCGCCGTGGGGAGGGCGGCGTGGGCTGAAAGGGTGATGGCGGCGGTTGTGCTGTGTCGGAAAACCCTCGTCACGCGTTGATGCGGGTGTGAATCATCGCGTGGACGACGCGGTGCCCCATGCGGCACCGCCTGGGCATATTGGCTCCCGGCCCGAGCGGGATGCCCTGGGCGCGGGCGTCAGGTGTGACGGCGGGTGGGGCCGGGTCGTGATGGTCACCTACGCAGCGGTGCTTGTTGCCGCTGTTGTGGTGCTTGCCGTTGCGGACCGGCTCGCTTGAGAGATGCGCAGATGGGTGGCCTGGGCGAGACGGACGGCCCGGGCTTGACCGCGGCGGCAGCCGGGTTCGATGCGGGTGTGTGCTTGCGTGAGCAGCTGGCCGAGGCGATCGCCTCCCTGCGCTGGCAGACAGCGGTGATGCTGTCGCATGCCCCCGGCCGGACCACCGGGCCAGAGGGCGAGTCATCACCTGGCTCTCAGTCCAGGGGATCGAAACCTGGCAGCTGATCGGTCACTGAACGGGGTGGGGGCGGGCGGTTCGCGGTCCTCGGTTTGCCGGGCGTGGGTCGGCTCCAGATCCACGTCGGTGTGGGTCTGGGACCGTGCCGCGCATTTTGAGGCCGCGGCCAGTGCGGTTTTCAGTGGCGGAGGGGCCGTTCTCGTCTCATGGCCTCGGCCAGTTGTCGACGGGCGACAGACAGTGCTGTGTCCAGCTGGCGGGTGCCGGTGATCACACACAGTGTGTAGGTGGCGTCCTCGAGCTGGCGGGCGGTCTCAGCCCTGTTGTCGGCGGCCAGGCGGTGTCTGAGTGTTTCGCATCGTTCGACCAGCTCCCGCAGGAGCGAAGGGTGCGCCGTGATCATGGCTGGCTCCCTTCCGGCGTAGCTCGTGTGGACCAGCCCTTTCACCCATACGGTCGCAGCCGCCGGCGCCTGACGCACGTCGAGGCCCGTGCCGGGCCGCCGACGGCGTCGGCCGCGGGTCTAGGAGTCGCCGGGGGCGGAGTCGGCGATGTGTCCGAAGCCGCGCAGGAGCGGCGTCAGCTCCTGCCCGGCTGCGCACAGGGTGCACAGTCGGGTCCCCGGGTTCTCCGCGACGTTTCAACGCGTCGCTCCACATCGAGCTCGCCACGAAGCTGGTGAACGAGCTGGTCGAGGCTGCCGACGAGAAGCAGCTGAACAAGACCCTCGCCCGCTACGGCCGTGTCGATCTTTTGTGCATCGATGAGCTCGGATACATGGAACCGGCCCGGCACGACGCCGAGTTGCTGTTCCAGGTCGTGACCGAGCACGAGGAGAAGAACAGCGTCACCATCGCTTCCAAGGAGTCGTTTGGAGGTGGACGAAGACGTTCACCGACCCCCGTCTCTGCGCGGCCATCGGCGACCGCCTCACCTTCAACGGCACCATCATCGAAACCGGCACCGACTCCTACCGACTTGCCGGGACTCGGGCACGTGCTGAACATGCCGAGGCGGGCTGAAGGCGAGGCGTCCCAGCCGCTCAGGCCGAAAGGGCATTTGCTCCGCCGTTCTGATAACACCAGGTAAGCAATGTCACCTGGCGGCCCTTGGCCTCGCGCGTGATGGGCTCGTCGTCGGTGAGCCGGAAGCCAGTTGCGCGAGCGACAGCCACGCTCGGGGAGTTCCCCGTTTCAATGCGCAGCAGCACGCGCCTTGCGTCCAGCTGGCGACAGGCGTAGTCAGCCATCAATTTGACAGCTCGTGAGGCCAGGCCCTGCCGCCGATGTCGGCTGCCGATGCCATACGCGAGCTCAAGTCCCGCGCGTCGAGCTCGCTGCGAAAGAGGAGGACTTCACCGCGCGGCTGCTCACCGTCGGTAGTGATCGCCAATTGCGCCTTCTTGCGTCCTTCCTCGCGGCCTTCGCGAGCCTTGGTCAGGTACTCACGCGCCGCTCTGGAGTCGAACGGAGAGGGCACCGGAGTCCATCGGTCGATCTCGGGATCGTCATAGATCTCAACCAGCGCGGACAGGTCGGACTCAGCCCACTCTCTCAGCAGTATCCCGTCTCCTGATAACCGAATGCTTGGCGGCAGAATGATCTCACGTTGGCTGGACATGTGCCCGATCTTGCCCTGCAAGGGAGTCGAACTCCAGAGCCAGAAAGCTCCCTGGCCCGGTTTGACCGTCTCCGCCTCAGCTGCGTCAGACCGCGCACGGGCACGCTGGCCACCGACAAACGACACCGTCCGTGCCGTCAGAACGCGTGAACAACACGGGATCGACGATCACCTAACCGCTGTCCAAACTCGTCAACAAAAGCTGTCACCAGAAGTGAACGAAGCCAACCAGGTCACCACCTGGCGCGCAGCACGCCGTCACTGTCAGGTAGAGCAACGTGGAACAGTGGGTGGCGTTCGTCGACGGCCAGGGGCAGGGAGCGGGCCGCCCTCGCGCCCACCACCCAAGTGGTGAGCTGTTGGTGGTTGGTCTCGTCGACGGTCACGTGGCGGATCGTTCCGTTCGACGCCTCCCAGACGAAGTCCACGGATTCGTCCTCGGGCAGCGCGGCAAGGACCGCATCGACATCAGGGGTGAGGTCGGGCCAGACGGTCAGGAGCGCGCGTGGGCCGAGCACGGCGCGGACGGTATCGAGGTTGTTCTCGGTGAGGCGGTGCCAGCGAGTGGCGTTGCGGACGTAGGTCTCCTCCAGGAGGAGCGTCTCCGGTGCGGCCAGTTCTGCGCGTACTCGTTCCCAGAACTCCTCGTCCGCAGCCTGTGTCACCTCTGGTTCCTCAAGGTCTGCGGCGTAGGGCGAGGCCGTGATCGGTTCCGCGAACAGGCCGAGCTCGCGGGTCCGGGCGACGGCTGCTTCGCAGGGCTGGTCGCTGCCGACGTACAGGTACTGATCCCACCCGACGTGCACAGTGAACGTGTCCTGCTGCTCCAGCCGACACCAGGCGCCCTGGTCGCGGAGCATGGCCCGGACCAGCTCCAGCGCGACCGGCACTGAGACCTCGGCACCGTCGTAGTAGCCGGTGAGGTCGGGCGGGAACAGCCCAGCGAGTCCGTGTCCGTCAACCGGCGCCTCTAGCTTGATCTTTAACCTCGGGCCTCGAACGGCTCGTCGTACTTGATCACTCGTGTCGGTAACTGCC
>NZ_DF968311.1:0-11238 GCF_001270025.1 Streptomyces azureus
GGGTGCGTGGCCCTCGACCACCTCCGCCGCGCGCGGGCCGACCGCCGCGAACGAGGTCTGCGGATGGGCGCTGCGAAGCGCGCCGGGCCAGGTGCGCACGGTCTCCGGGACGACGCCGACCCCGCGCGTGGGGGTGATCCGGGGGTCGTAGGCGGGCATCGTGGCGCGGATGGCCGCCCACCATTCCGGGGGCACGGGCGGGTTGCCCCACAGGGCCGGGTCGGAGAGGTCGCCGGTCTGCGTCGGAACCACCAGCGTGCCCTCCGCGCCGAGCGCGTCGAGCAGTCCCTGCACGACCGCGACGGCCCCGCCGTTGACCCAGCCGAGTGAGCTGAGCGAGGAGTGGCGAGGAGGGTCTCGCCGGGGCGCACACCCAGTTCGGACAGCTGCGTGCGCAGGGTGTCCCGGGTGACAAGAGGGCCGGTCGGAGGGGGTGTGGGCATGGTTCGGGAGTGTCCCCGAAGCGGCATCGGCATGCCACCGGTTTGATCGATCAGAGATCGTTTCCGCAGGTCAGGTTAGCTTTACCTAAGTGATGCAGCGCACCTTCGGGGTGGCCGGACGCCGCTTGCCCGGCCCCGATGAATTACGCAACAATGGCGTTGTGAAAAACGTCGGCGAGGCTCGGGAGACCCCCACGGGGTCCCCTCAGGAGGAGTTCGCGACCGGGGAGCGGTCCACCCGCAACCGGGTCGCGCGGTCCATCCTGGACCACGGTCCGTCGACCGTCGCCGAGCTCGCCGAGCGACTGGGGCTCACCCAGGCGGCCGTGCGCCGGCACCTCGACGCCCTCGCGGGCGACGGTGTCGTGGAGGCGCGCGAGCAGCGGGTCTACGGCGCGCGCACCCGCGGCCGGCCGGCCAAGGTGTTCGCCCTGACCGACTGCGGCCGGGACGCCTTCGACCAGTCGTACGACAAGCTGGCGGCGGACGCGCTGCGCTGGATCGCCGACCGCGAGGGCGGGAACGAGGCGATCGCCGCCTTCGCCCGCGCCAGGATCGCCGCGCAGGCGGGCGCGTACCGCGAGGCGGTCAAGGCCGCCGCGCCCGACCAGCGGACCGAAGCCCTGGCCAAGGCGCTGAGTGCCGACGGGTACGCTGCTACGGCGCGCAGTGCGCCCCACCCGCAGAAGGGTGAACAGCTCTGCCAGCACCACTGCCCGGTCGCCCACGTCGCCGAGCAGTTCCCGCAGCTGTGCGAGGCGGAGACGGAATTTTTCGCGGAGCTGCTCGGTACACACGTACAGCGGCTCGCCACCATCGCGCACGGCGACGGCGTCTGCACGACGTTCATCCCCAAGATTTCCCACAACGCATCTGCAAGCACGGCCGGGAGGAACCCCGCATGACTCTCCCCACGGAGACTGCCCACCCTGAGCTCGAGGGCCTGGGCAAGTACGAGTACGGCTGGGCCGACTCCGACACGGCCGGCGCCTCTGCCAAGCGCGGCATCAACGAGGACGTCGTCCGCGACATCTCCGCCAAGAAGAACGAGCCGGAGTGGATGACCAAGCTCCGCCTCAAGGGCCTGCGCCTCTTCGAGAAGAAGCCCATGCCGAACTGGGGCTCGGACCTGTCGGGGATCGACTTCGACAACATCAAGTACTTCGTGCGCTCCACGGAGAAGCAGGCGGCCTCCTGGGAGGACCTGCCCGAGGACATCAAGAACACGTACGACAAGCTGGGCATCCCCGAGGCCGAGAAGAACCGCCTCGTCGCCGGTGTCGCCGCGCAGTACGAGTCGGAGGTCGTCTACCACCAGATCCGTGAGGACCTGGAGGAGCAGGGCGTCATCTTCCTCGACACCGACACGGCCCTGAAGGAGCACCCGGAGCTCTTCAAGGAGTACTTCGGGACCGTCATCCCCGTCGGCGACAACAAGTTCGCGTCGCTGAACTCCGCCGTGTGGTCGGGCGGCTCCTTCATCTACGTGCCGCCGGGCGTCCACGTGGAGATTCCGCTCCAGGCCTACTTCCGCATCAACACGGAGAACATGGGCCAGTTCGAGCGGACGCTGATCATCGTCGACGAGGGTGCCTACGTGCACTACGTCGAGGGCTGCACCGCCCCGATCTACAAGTCGGACTCGCTGCACTCTGCGGTCGTCGAGATCATCGTCAAGAAGAACGCCCGCTGCCGCTACACGACCATCCAGAACTGGTCGAACAACGTCTACAACCTGGTCACCAAGCGCGCCGTGGCCTACGAGGGCGCGACCATGGAGTGGGTCGACGGCAACATCGGCTCCAAGGTGACGATGAAGTACCCGGCCGTCTACCTGATGGGCGAGCACGCCAAGGGCGAGACGCTGTCCATCGCCTTCGCCGGCGAGGGCCAGCACCAGGACGCGGGCGCCAAGATGGTCCACATGGCGCCGAACACGTCGTCCAACATCGTGTCGAAGTCCGTCGCCCGCGGTGGCGGCCGTACGTCCTACCGCGGTCTGATCGAGATCGGCGAGGGCGCCGCGGGCTCCAAGTCGAACGTGCTCTGTGACGCGCTGCTGGTCGACACGATCTCCCGCTCGGACACCTACCCCTACGTGGACGTCCGCGAGGACGACGTGTCCATGGGCCACGAGGCCACCGTCTCCAAGGTCTCCGAGGACCAGCTCTTCTACCTGATGAGCCGCGGTCTGAGTGAGTTCGAGGCGATGGCGATGATCGTGCGCGGCTTCGTCGAGCCCATCGCCAAGGAGCTCCCCATGGAGTACGCGCTGGAGCTCAACCGGCTGATCGAGCTGCAGATGGAAGGCGCGGTCGGCTGACGCCCACCGCAGTCCCATCAAGCCCTTACGTAACGGAAAGCGAGCACTACGACAGCCATGGCTGAGGCTCAGAACATCCCGGTGGGTTCCACCACCACCGGCTCGATCGCGGTGGCGGCCGAGTCGACCGTCGCCACCCGCATGAGCGCGCCCCCCTCCTTCGACGTGGCGGACTTCCCCGTTCCGCACGGCCGTGAGGAGGAGTGGCGGTTCACCCCGCTGGAGCGCCTGCGCGGGCTGCACGACGGAACCGCCGTCGCCACCGGCAACGGTGTGAAGGTCGACGTCCAGGCACCCGAGGGCGTCACCGTCGAGACCGTCGGCCGCGACGACGCGCGGCTCGGCAAGGCCGGCACCCCGGTGGACCGCGTCGCCGCCCAGGCCTACTCGGCCTTCGAGAAGGCCTCGGTCGTGACCGTCCCGAAGGAGACCGTCCTCACCGAGCCGATCCGCATCGCGGTGCACGGCGAGGGCGGCACCGCCTTCGGCCACCAGGTGATCGAGCTGGGCGCCTTCGCCGAGGCCGTCGTGGTCATCGACCACACCGGTGACGCGGTGCTCGCCGCCAACGTCGACTACCTCCTGGGCGACGGCGCCAAGCTGACCGTCGTCTGTGTCCAGGACTGGGACGACAAGGCCGTGCACGTCGCCCAGCACAACACGCTCGTCGGCCGCGACGCCTCCTTCAAGTCGGTCGTCGTCACCTTCGGCGGCGACCTCGTCCGGCTCCACCCGCGCGTCCGCTACGCCGGCCCCGGCGGCGAGGCCGAGCTGTTCGGCCTGTACTTCACCGACCGCGGCCAGCACCAGGAGCACCGCCTCCTGGTCGACCACAACGTCCCGCACTGCAAGTCGAACGCCGTCTACAAGGGCGCGCTCCAGGGCGACGGCGCGCACGCGGTGTGGATCGGCGACGTGCTCATCGAGGCCGCGGCCGAGGGCACGGACACGTACGAGATGAACCGCAACCTGGTCCTCACGGACGGGGCGCGCGTGGACTCCGTACCGAACCTCGAGATCGAGACCGGCGAGATCGTCGGCGCCGGCCACGCTTCGGCCACCGGCCGCTTCGACGACGAACAGCTCTTCTACCTCATGGCCCGCGGCATCCCGGAACACGAGGCCCGCCGCCTGGTGGTCCGCGGCTTCTTCGCCGAACTGGTCCAGCAGATCGGCCTCCCGGACATCGAGGAGCGCCTGATCGCCAAGATCGAGGAGGAGCTGGAGGCGGCGGTCGGATGACCTTCGTACGCGCCTGCGGACTCGGTGAGCTGGAGGAGGACACCCCGAAGCGGGTGGAACTCGACGGCACACCCGTGTCCATCGTGCAGACCGAGGGCGAGGTGTTCGCGATCCACGACATCTGCTCGCACGCGAACGTCTCCCTGTCGGAGGGCGAGGTCGACGACTGCCACATCGAGTGCTGGCTGCACGGCTCGCGCTTCGACCTCCGCTCCGGCAAGCCCGACGCCCTTCCCGCGACGCGCCCCGTCCCCGTATACCCCGTAAAGATCGAAGGGGACGACGTGCTCGTCTCCCTCACCCAGGAGTCCTGAGGCACCCATGGCTACGCTTGAAATCCGAGACCTGCACGTCACCGTCGAGGTCGAGAACGGCACGAAGGAAATCCTCAAGGGTGTCGACCTCACCGTGAAGCAGGGCGAGACGCACGCCATCATGGGCCCCAACGGCTCGGGCAAGTCGACCCTCGCCTACTCCCTCGCGGGACACCCCAAGTACACGATCACCGGCGGCACCGTCACCCTCGACGGCGAGGACGTCCTGGAGATGTCCGTCGACGAGCGCGCCCGCGCCGGTCTGTTCCTCGCGATGCAGTATCCGGTCGAGGTCCCGGGTGTCTCCGTGTCGAACTTCCTGCGCACCTCCGCCACCGCCATCCGCGGCGAGGCCCCCAAGCTGCGCACCTGGGTGAAGGAGGTCAAGGAGGCCATGGCGCGTCTCAACATCGACCCGTCCTTCGCCGAGCGCAACGTCAACGAGGGCTTCTCCGGCGGTGAGAAGAAGCGCCACGAGATCCTCCAGCTGGAGCTGCTCAAGCCGAAGATCGCGGTCCTCGACGAGACCGACTCCGGCCTGGACGTCGACGCCCTGCGCGTCGTGTCGGAGGGTGTGAACCGCGTCCGTGACACGGGCGAGGTCGGCACCCTGCTGATCACGCACTACACGCGCATCCTCCGCTACATCAAGCCCGACCACGTGCACGTCTTCTCCGGCGGCCGGATCGTCGAGTCCGGCGGTGCCGAGCTCGCCGACAAGCTGGAGGAAGAGGGCTACGAGGCATACACGAAGGGTGGCGCATCCGCGTGACACAGCTGCCGGGCCTCCTCGACACCGAGGCGCTCCGCAAGGACTTCCCCATCCTGGACCGCCAGGTCCACGACGGTAAGAAGCTCGTGTACCTGGACAACGCGGCGACGAGCCAGAAGCCGCGCCAGGTGCTGGACGCCCTCAACGAGTACTACGAGCGCTACAACGCCAACGTCCATCGTGGCGTGCACGTCCTCGCCGAGGAGGCCACGGCGCTGTACGAGGGCGCGCGCGACAAGGTCGCGGAGTTCATCAACGCGCCGTCGCGCGACGAGGTGATCTTCACCAAGAACGCCTCGGAGTCGCTCAACCTCGTGGCGAACATGCTGGGCTGGGCCGACGAGCCCTACCGCGTGGACCACGAGACCGAGATCGTCATCACGGAGATGGAGCACCACTCCAACATCGTGCCGTGGCAGCTGCTCGCGCAGCGCACGGGCGCGAAGCTGAAGTGGTTCGGCCTGACCGACGACGGCCGCCTGGACCTGTCGAACATCGACGAGGTCATCAACGAGAAGACGAAGATCGTCTCCTTCGTGCTGGTGTCCAACATCCTGGGCACCCAGAACCCGGTCGAGGCGATCGTGCGCCGCGCCCAGGAGGTCGGTGCGCTGGTCTGCGTCGACGCCTCGCAGGCCGCTCCGCACATGCCGCTGGACGTTCAGGCCCTCCAGGCCGACTTCGTGGCCTTCACCGGCCACAAGATGTGCGGCCCGACGGGTATCGGTGTCCTCTGGGGCCGTCAGGAGCTCCTGGAGGACCTGCCTCCGTTCCTCGGCGGCGGCGAGATGATCGAGACGGTGTCGATGCACTCCTCGACGTACGCCCCCGCCCCGCACAAGTTCGAGGCGGGCACCCCGCCGGTCGCCCAGGCGGTCGGTCTCGGCGCGGCGATCGACTACCTCAATTCGATCGGCATGGACAAGATCCTCGCCCATGAGCACGCGCTGACCGAGTACGCGGTGAAGCGGCTGCTGGAGGTCCCCGACCTGCGCATCATCGGCCCGACCACGGCCGAGGAGCGCGGAGCGGCGATCTCCTTCACCCTCGGCGACATCCACCCGCACGACGTGGGCCAGGTCCTCGACGAACAGGGCATCGCGGTCCGGGTCGGACACCACTGCGCACGGCCGGTCTGCCTGCGGTACGGAATTCCTGCGACCACGCGAGCGTCGTTCTATCTGTACTCCACGCCGGCCGAGATCGACGCGCTGGTCGACGGCCTGGAGCACGTACGGAACTTCTTCGGCTGAAGGGCGTGCTGAACGGTGAAACTGGACTCCATGTACCAGGAAGTCATCCTGGACCACTACAAGAACCCGCACGGGCGGGGCTTGCGGGATGGCGACGCCGAGGTGCACCACGTCAACCCGACGTGCGGTGACGAGATCACACTGCGCGTGAAGTACGACGGAACGAAGATCGAGGACGTTTCGTACGAGGGCCAGGGCTGCTCGATCAGCCAGGCCTCGGCCTCCGTACTGAACGAACTCCTCGTCGGCAAGGACTTCTCCGACGCGCGCAAGATCCAGGAGACCTTCCTGGAGCTGATGCAGTCCAAGGGGAAGCTCGAACCCGACGACGCGATGGAGGAGATCCTGGAGGACGCGGTCGCGTTCGCCGGGGTGTCCAAGTACCCGGCCCGGGTCAAGTGCGCCCTGCTGAGCTGGATGGCCTGGAAGGACGCGACGGCCCAGGTGCTGGGCGGCGCCGACGCCGAGAAGGAGACGACGGCATGAGCGAGACCGTGGAGATGAAGCCGGCCTCGGAGGAAGAACTCCGTGAGGCCCTGATGGACGTCGTCGACCCCGAGCTGGGCATCGACGTCGTCAACCTCGGCCTGATCTACGGCATTCACGTCGACGAGTCGAACATCGCGACCGTCGACATGACCCTGACCTCCGCGGCCTGTCCGCTGACGGACGTCATCGAGGACCAGGCCAAGTCCGCCACGGACGGCCTCGTCAACGAGCTGCGCATCAACTGGGTCTGGATGCCGCCGTGGGGCCCCGACAAGATCACGGACGATGGGCGGGAGCAGCTTCGGGCGCTCGGGTTCAACGTCTGAGATCCACTGACTGACGAAGGGGCGGCACCCTGCCGGGGTGCCGCCCCTTCGCGTGGTCAGTCCAGCCCGGCCACCAGGCGGAACGACGAGTCCGCGAGGTACAGGCCGTCGTGCTGGTACGGCTCCAGGCGGAGCTGGAAGTTGCGGTGGCGCAGGAAGCGGCCCGGATAATTCACGGACTCCAGCATGACCGCGCCCGAGGAGGCCGCGGGGCGGGGGCAGAAGGTGGCGTCCTTCTCGAACAGGGCCGAGCCGTCGTCGGTGTCCTTGACCAGGACGAAGCTGCGGTGGCGGAGGTAGCGGCCGTCCGCCGTGGTGAAGGAGTGACAGGAGGAGTCGGCGAGGCCGGAGACGCGCTCGAAAGTGGCGTCCTCACGCTGCTCGGGGCCGGAGCCGATCTGGTCCAGGCGTACGTAGCCGTCGCGGACACGCCAGTAGCGGTCGGGGTAGTTGACCGAGCGTATGGATATCCCGGGCGAGGCCGGAGGCTTCGGGGGTTTCGACGTGGCACGGGACGGCGAGGGCTTGGGGGCCTTCTTCTGCGGCTTTGGACTCGAGTCGGCGCCGGTGGGTGCGCTCGTGCTGGGCGTGGGAGTGGGGGACGGGCGGTCGCCGCGCGCGCCCGGGGTTTCGCCTGCGCCCTTTGAGGGGGTCGCGAAGGAGATCAGACCGCCCGGGGCCGAGCTGCCGAGGGTGGTCGGCTCCGCCGCCTCGGGGGCCGGCTCGCCGGACTCGTTCTCCAGCACGGTCACGGCCGTGACGCACGCGGTGATCGTGGCCAGGGCGAGGGCGCCTGCCAGCCAGAGCCGCCGGGTTCCCGGTGCCCGGGTGGTGTCCGGGGCCCAGCCGCTCTCCCACGGGCGGTCCAGTGGGGGCCGGGACTTGTCTTTCGGCATGCTCTGTTTCCTCCGGCGGGCACCCTTGACGGCGGTGCAGTTGTGGTCGCCCGGTGTGTGATCGGTGACACCGTAGTGGACCAAGGGGACCCCTGGGAGGCGTTTGTTGAAAGCGGTATCTCTCCTCTCGTTGCGTACAGGTGTACAGATGTTGTGTACGCTCGTACATATGAGTTATCTGCTGCTGGCCGCGGCCATCGCCGCCGAGGTGGGCGCGACCACCGCCATGAAGTACAGCGACGGTTTCAGCCGGCTCGCGCCCTCGCTGCTGACGCTCCTCGGCTACCTCGTCTCCTTCGCGCTGCTCGCGCAGACGCTGAAGACCGTCTCCGTGGGAACGGCCTACGCGATCTGGGCCGGTGTCGGCACCGCTGCCATCGCCACGATCGGGATCGTCTTCCTGGGGGAGGGGATGACCGTCGCCAAGGCCGCCGGGCTCGCGCTGATCATCATCGGGGTCGTGGTGCTGAACCTGGGAGGTGCCCACTGATGCCCCGCCGCTACGACCCCGAGCGGCGGCAGCGGATCATCGACGCGGCGATCCGGGTCGTCGGGGCGAAGGGCATCGCCGGGCTGAGCCACCGCACCGCCGCAGCGGAAGCCGATGTGCCGCTCGGCTCGACGACGTACCACTTCAAGACCCTCGACGAACTGCTGGTCGCCGCGCTGAGGCAGGCCAACGAGGGCTTCGCCAAGGTCGTCGCCGGGCGGGACGGGCTGGAGGATCCCCGGACCGATCTGGCCGCCGAACTCGCCGCGTGGGTGGGGCAGTGGCTCGCGGGTGACCGCACGGGCGTCGAGCTGGAGTACGAGCTCTACCTCGCCGCCCTGCGCCGGCCCGCCCTGCGGCCCGTCGCCGCCGAGTGGGCCGAGCAGGTCGCCGAGCTGCTGTCCCGGCGTACGGATCCGGTGACCGCGCGGGCGCTGGTGGCGGTCATCGACGGCATCTGTCTCCAGGTGCTGCTGACCGGGGTGCCGTACGACGAGGCGTATGCCCGGGGGGTGCTGGGGCGGGTCGTGGCGGGGGCCGGGGAGTAACGCCGGTGGCGGGTCGCCGCCGGGGAGGGAGCGCGGGGGCGACACCGATGGCCGGGCCGTCGCCGCGCGTCGCCGACCAGCAGTGGGACGTACCGCCCGGCACGTGAGACGGCCCCGCACCGGTTAGCATCGACCGCCGTCGGCCGGTTAGGTTGCCCTCATGACCGACACGACTGCTCCTCGCACCACCGGCGCCGTGGCCGCCGGCCTCGCCACGGTCGCCGCCGACGGCACCGTCCTCGACACCTGGTTCCCTGCCCCTGAACTGGCCGCCGAGCCCGGCCCGTCCGGCACCGAGCGGCTCTCCGCCGAGCAGGCCGCCGAGCTGCTCGGCGGCGGTGCGACCGCGGCGATCGGCCCGGACGCACGCCGGGGCGTCGAAGTGGTCGCGGTCCGCACGGTCATCGCCTCGCTCGACGAGAAGCCGATCGACGCGCACGACGTCTACCTGCGCCTGCACCTGCTCTCCCACCGCCTGGTCAAGCCGCACGGCCAGAGCCTGGACGGCATCTTCGGCTTCCTCGCCAACGTCGCCTGGACCTCGCTCGGCCCGGTCGCCGTCGACGACCTCGAGAAGGTGCGGCTGAACGCGCGCGCCGAGGGCCTGCACCTCCAGGTGACCTCCGTCGACAAGTTCCCGCGTATGACCGACTACGTGGCCCCCAAGGGCGTCCGGATCGCCGACGCCGACCGGGTCCGCCTCGGTGCGCACCTCGCCGAGGGCACCACCGTCATGCACGAGGGCTTCGTCAACTTCAACGCCGGCACGCTCGGCACGTCGATGGTCGAGGGCCGTATCTCCGCGGGCGTCGTGATCGGCGACGGCTCGGACATCGGCGGCGGCGCCTCGACCATGGGCACGCTGTCCGGCGGCGGCAACGTCATCATCTCCATCGGCGAGCGCTGCCTGGTCGGCGCCGAGGCGGGCGTCGGTATCGCCCTCGGCGACGAGTGCGTCGTCGAGGCCGGCCTCTACGTCACCGCCGGCACCCGCGTCACCATGCCCGACGGCCAGATCGTGAAGGCCCGCGAGCTGTCCGGCGCCTCCAACATCCTCTTCCGCCGCAACTCGGTCACCGGCACCGTCGAGGCCCGGCCGAACAACGCGGTGTGGGGTGGGCTGAACGAGATCTTGCACAGCCACAACTGATCGGCGTCGGTCGTCGCCGAGCGCCCTTCCCCTGTCCGAGGACGGCCGGGAAGGGCGCTCGTGCATTCGTCCGTCGGCCTCGGTGGCCGCGCCGCAGCCCGTGTCCGCGGCGCCGGATTCCGACGAGGTACGGACTCCGGCCCCTCGTGAGCCGTAACGGCTTCAGAGGGAAGGGCCCCGGGCCGTGTGTCATCGGCTCTCCGAGCGGGCCCCGTACGAGTTACCCGGCGTGACCTCGTGGTGGTTTTTGCAGATGAACGGGTGGGCGCAGGGTCCGATGAACGGGCGGACGCCGTGTCCGATCAGAAGCCGAACCGATGAAACGAGGACCGGGGCATGAGGAACGAGCGAGGACGGGCCGTGGCGCGCTGTCTGGCCGGGGCGGTCACCGCGCTGGTGGTGTGCTGGCTTCCGGCAGGGGCCGCACACGCCGACGAGACCAACACGGGCTCGCACAACGGCCACCGGGTGGGGCTGGTCAACGTCAACGTCGGCCAGGTCGACGACCCGGCGGAGGACGTGCTGGAGCACACGCTGCTGTTCGGCGACGGGTACGCCTGGAACTGAGCCGGCACACCGCCGGGCCCGGGGCCCGTACCGCACACACTTGCGGTACGGGCCCCGGCTCGTTCTTCGTGTCCGGCAGGTGGCGTAGCGGGCTGCTCCCGCGCGCATCACAAGGGGTACGGGGGCGGGCGGTCCTGCTGAGCGGCGGCGACCGGCACTCGGGCGAGGACCTGCTCCGGAACGCGCTCATCAAGGCGGCGGGCCGCCGGCACCGGATCGACGAACCCGAGGCGTACGTCCGGCAGGTCTCTACCGCCAGCAGGTCAGCCGCTGGCGGCTGAAGCGGCCGAGGCGTGAACTGAGCGTCGCCGAACTGCCGGAGACCGGCACCGCCCCGGACGCCTCCGGTGCGGCCGAGCTGCGTCGGGTGATGCGGGGCGCCCCGGCCCGGCTGACCGCGCGGCAGCGCACCGTGCTCGTGCTGC
>NZ_DF968312.1:0-38679 GCF_001270025.1 Streptomyces azureus
GGCAAGTCCCGGGACATGGAGCGCGCCGTATGAGAGCGCGCCAGTGGGCCAGGGACCTAAGTATGGGGTCGAAGTTCGCCTTCGCCGGCGGGCGGGACGGGTGGGCGCGCATGCTGCTCACCGCCGTCGGCGTGGGGCTCGGCGTGGCACTGCTGCTGCTCACCACCGCGGTCCCGAACGCGCTGGCCGTCCGGCACGACCGGGAGGAGGCGCGCACCGACCTCACGTACGACGCCAAACCGCCGATGAAGAAGGCGGACGACACGCTGCTGGTCGGCGAGGCCGGGACGTGGTTCCGCGACAAGGGCGTGCGCGGGCGGGCGCTGCAGCCCGAGGGCCCCGACGCGCCCCTGCCGCCGGGGGTCTCGAAGTTCCCCGGGGTGGGCGAGATGGTGGTCTCCCCCGCGCTGGAGCGGCTGCTGGCCTCCGGCGAGGGGAAGCTGCTGCGAGAGCGGCTGCCGGAGCGGATCGTCGGCACCATCGCCGAGCCAGGACTGATCGGTTCGCAGGAGCTCGCCTTCTACCGTGGCGCCGATGACCTCGTGGTCAAGGAGGACAGCGGCCTGGTCGAACGCATCGACCGATTCGGCAAGGGGCACCAGACCTCGGAGAAGACGGACCCCGTCCTCGTCCTGCTCACCCTCGTCGTATTCCTGGTGCTGCTGCTGCCGGTCGGCGTCTTCATCGCCGCGGCCGTGCGGTTCGGCGGCGAGCGCCGGGACCGGCGACTGGCGGCCCTGCGGCTGGTGGGCTCGGACAGCCGGATGACCCGGCGGATCGCCGCGGGCGAGGCCCTCGCCGGCGCCGTCGCGGGCCTGGCCCTCGGTACGGTCTTCTTCCTGATCGCCCGGGATATGGCCGGCTCCCTGGACCTGTTCGACGTGAGCGTGTTCCCGAGCTATCTGACCCCCTCCCCCCTGCTCGTCCTGCTGGTCGCGGTCGCGGTACCGGCGGCCGCCGTGCTGGTCACCCTGTTCGCGCTGCGGGGCGTGGTGATCGAGCCGCTCGGCGTGGTGCGCACCGCGAAGCCCCCACGGCGTCGGCTGTGGTGGCGGCTGCTGCTGCCGCTGGGCGGGCTCGGACTGCTCGCCCCGATGACCGGCAAGGGCCGGCACAGCGGGGAGTTCAACCAGTACCAGGTCACCGGTGGCGTCCTGTTGCTGCTCGTCGGGGTGACCGCGCTGCTGCCGTGGGTCGTCGAGAGGGTCGTGAGCCGGCTCGACTCCGGCGGAGTCGCCTGGCAACTGGCCATCCGTCGACTTCAGTTGAGCAGCGGCACGGCCGCCCGCATGGTCAACGGCATCGCGGTCGCGGTGGCGGGCGCCATCGCCCTGCAGATGCTGTTCTCCGGACTGGCGGGCCAGTACACCAAGCACACCGCCAACGACCCCACCCGGGCCCAGATGCACCTGTACCTGCAGAATCACCTCCCGCTCACCCGGGCGGCGGCCGACTTCAGGGCGACCAAGGGCGTTGCGAAGGTCTACGCCTTCGACGAGGGCTTCATCGCCGACCGGCGCAAGTTCGCCGAGAACATCGCCCCGGTCACCATCGCCGACTGCGCGTCCCTGCGCGAGGTGGCCTCCCTCCCCTCCTGCGAGGACGGTGACTCCTTCATCGTCCCGGCCGGCGGCAACGACGAGGAGGTGGCGCCCGGCATGTTCAAGCCCGGCAGCACGCTGTGGTTCGACTCGTTCGACGGCACCGAGGGGGTCGCTCACCGACCGGCGCCCTGGACCGTACCGGCCGACCTGAAGCGGGCGCGGACGATCAAGGACCCGACCGGGTACAAGCGCAACGGCTTCCTGCTGACGCCAGGCGCGCTGCCCTCGGGCGCCGCGCGGGGTGTCACCGGGCAGATCTACCTCGCGCTCGACCAGGGGATGGCGGACGCGCCCGACTACGCGCGGAACACGGCCCGCCGTCTCGGCCAGCCGACCGACCCGGAGACGTTGGTGGCCGGCAAGCACGCGGACGCCTATGCCGCCATCCGCACCGGCCTGTTCGTCGGCGCCGCGTGCGTGCTGGCCCTGATCGGCGCGAGTCTGCTGGTCTCGCAGCTGGAGCAACTGCGCGAGCGCCGCAGGCTGCTGTCGTCGCTGATCGCCTTCGGCACCCGGCGCCGCACGCTGACCCTGTCCGTGCTGTGGCAGACGGCGATCCCGATCGGTCTCGGACTGGTGGTGGCCACGGCGGTCGGGCTCACACTGGGCGCGGTGCTGCTGAAGATGACGGACCAACCGCTGGGCGTGGACTGGGCGAGTGTGCTGTCGATGACCGGCATCGGCGCCGGCGTCGTCCTCGTGGTGACCCTGCTGAGCCTGCCGCCGCTGCTGAAGCTGATGCGGCCGGACGGGCTGCGGACGGAGTAGCCGCCCCACCGGCCGTCAGGCCTCCCGGTCCAGGACCCGTACGGGCAGCGGCCGCAGGGCCTCCCGCAGCGCCGCCGCCAGTTCCTCGTACTCCGCGCCGCGCGCGGCCCCTGCCCGCATCGCGAGAGCGACCCGGCGGGTGGGGGCCGGGTCGGTGAAGTACCCGGTGAGGAGCTGGCTGCTGCGGGAGATCTCGACCTTGAGGGCGGTGCGCGGCAGCAGCGTGACGCCGAGCCCGCCCGCGACGAGCTGCACCAGGGTGGACAGCCCGGCGGCGGTCGTGGTGACCGGCGCGTCCTCGCGGCCGGCCTCCCGGCAGATGTCGAGGGCCTGGTCGCGCAGGCAGTGCCCCTCGTCCAGCAGCAGCAGGTTCAGCTCGCGCAGCGCCTCGCGCGGAATGCCCTCGCGTCCGCCGAGCCAGTGGTCGAGCGGCGTGACGAGCACGAAGTCCTCGTCGAACAGCGGAAGTTCGGCCACACCCGGCACGCCCAGCGGCACGGCGAGCAGCAGCAGGTCGAGCCGGCCGTTGGTGAGGCCGTCGAGCAGGTTGGCGGTCTGCTCCTCGTGCACTTGGAGGTCGAGGTGCGGATACCGTTCGTGGACCAGCCGCAGGACGGTGGGCAGCAGATACGGCGCGACGGTCGGGATGACCCCCAGCCGCAGCACGCCCGTGAACGGGGCCCGGACCGCCTCGGCCTCCTCCATGAGGGCGCCCACCTCGGCCAGCACCGCTTTCGCCCGTACGGCGATCCGCTCGCCCTCGGGTGAGAGCAGCACCTTGCGCGTCGTACGCTCGAGGAGCGTCACTCCGAGTGTCTCCTCCAGCGCCGAGACGGCACCCGAGAGGGCGGGCTGGCTCATGCCGATCGCCCCGGCGGCGTCCCGGAAGTGCAGGTGCTCGGCGACGGCTGCGAAGGCCCGCAGCTGGGCGAGGCTGGGCTGCCTGCGCTTATTACCCACAGTCACTGATAACTACCTCCGATCAACTCGACCGAGTGTAGCTATTTCCGTAATCAATCGAGCCTGTGCCAACATCAACACAGTCCAACCCATGGGAAATGCCCGCAATCCGGGTGTTTCTTCGCTGCAAGGAGTGTGTGTGCTCACCGTCGGTGACAAGTTCCCCGAGTTCGATCTGACCGCCTGCGTCTCGCTGGAGAAGGGCAAGGAGTTCCAGCAGATCAACCACAAGACCTACGAGGGTCAGTGGAAGGTCATCTTCGCGTGGCCCAAGGACTTCACCTTCGTGTGCCCGACCGAGATCGCCGCCTTCGGCAAGCTGAACGACGAGTTCGCCGACCGCGACGCCCAGGTCCTCGGCTTCTCCGGCGACTCCGAGTTCGTCCACCACGCCTGGCGCAAGGACCACGACGACCTGCGTGACCTGCCGTTCCCGATGATGGCCGACTCCAAGCACGAACTCATGCGCGACCTCGGCATCGAGGGCGAGGACGGCTTCGCCAAGCGCGCGGTGTTCATCGTGGACCAGAACAACGAGATCCAGTTCTCGATGGTGACCGCGGGTTCGGTCGGCCGTAACCCGAAGGAGGTCCTGCGGGTCCTGGACGCGCTCCAGACGGACGAGCTGTGCCCCTGCAACTGGTCGAAGGGCGACGAGACCCTCGACCCCGTCCAGCTGCTGGCTGGTGAGTGAGGCATGTCCCTCGACTCCCTGAAGTCCCGCATCCCGGACTACGCCAAGGACCTGAAGCTCAACCTGGGCTCGGTCATCGGCAACTCCGACCTCCCGGCCCAGCAGCTGTGGGGCACGGTCCTCGCGACCGCGATCGCCTCGCGCTCCCCGATCGTGCTGCGCGAGCTGGAGCCGGAGGCGAAGGCGAACCTGTCGCCCGAGGCGTACACGGCCGCCAAGTCCGCCGCCGCGGTGATGGCGATGAACAACGTCTTCTACCGCACGCGGCACCTCCTCTCGGACCACGAGTACGGCAACCTGCGCGCGGGCCTGCGGATGAACGTCATCGGCAACCCCGGCGTCGACAAGGTCGACTTCGAGCTGTGGTCCTTCGCGGTCTCCGCCATCAACGGCTGCGGCATGTGCCTCGACTCCCACGAGCAGGTGCTCCGCAAGGCCGGGCTCGACCGCGAGGTCGTTCAGGAGGCGTTCAAGATCGCCTCCGTCATCCAGGCGGTCGGCGTGACGCTGGACGCCGAGGCGGTACTGGCCGAGTAACCCTCGGCCGCACGCCGTACGTCGCAGGGCCCCGCACACCTGACCGGTGGGCGGGGCCCTGTTGCCTTTCGAGCCAGGCGTCTTGTCCGACCGTGTCGGGCGCGGGTAGGCATAGGTCCGGGGGCCAGGGGGCGGAGCCCCCTGGGAGCCGGGCTACTCCGACGACGCCTCGGAAGTGCCGGGCTGCTCCACCGGCCCCGCCGCTGTCGCCCCGCGAGGCCGCACCGCATGCCGCAGCGCGGACTGCCGCGAGTACGCCCGCAGATACCCCGCCACCGTGTTCGTCACGGCCACCAACGGCACGGCCACCACCGCACCCCCGATCCCGGCCACCATCCCCCCGCACGCCACGGACAGCACCACCGCCAGCGGATGCACCCGCACCGCCCGCCCGAGGATGAACGGTTGCAGGATGTGGCCCTCGATCTGCTGCACCGCCAGCACCACCACCAGCGTCATGACAGCGGTGAACACCCCCTGGGTGACCAGCGCGACGACGACCGCCAGCGCCCCGGACATCACCGCACCCACCAGCGGGATGAACGCGAACAGGAAGATGAACACCGCCAGCGGCACGGCCATCGGCACATCGAGGAAGTAGATGCCCAGCCCGATGAAGATCGCGTCGATCAGCGCGACGATCACCGTGCCCCGCACATACGCCGTCAGCGTCCGCCACGCCGCCGGCCCGGCCCCGGCCACTCCCGGCCGCGCCGCCGCCGGCACCAGCTTCAGCGTCCACTCCCAGATCCGCTTGCCGTCGTAGAGCAGGAACAGCGTCGAGAAGACCGCCAGCAGAATCCCCGTCAGGGCCTCGACGACGACGGTCACGCCTTCCAGCCCCGCCGAGGTGATCTGGTCGGTGTTCGCGCCGACCGCCTCCCGCAGGTTCTTGGCGATTTCGTTGATCTGCTTGTCCGTGACGTGGAACGGGCTGTTCAGCAGCCAGTTCCGCAACTCGTCGATGCCGTCCTGGATCTGGCCCGAGAGGTCGTCGATGTTCTCCATGACCTGCCAGGTCACGAACCAGCCGATCAGCCCCATGACGACGAAGCCGAGGATCGCCGTCAGTGCCGTGGCCGGCCCGCGCGGCACTCCCAGCCGCCGCAGCCGTGCCACGGTCGGTTGCAGGATCGCGGTGATGAGCAGTGCGCTCGCGAACGCCAGCACCACCAACTGGACGGCGCTGATGATCCGCGTCAGCACCCACAGCGTGCCGGCGAGGACGAGCAGCCGCCAGCCGGCCTCCGCCGCGACCCGCACACCCCACGGCACGGCCAGCGCGGGATCGGGCCGGGCGGGAACGTCGGGCGCGTAGTCCGGGGGCGGCGGCACGTGTTCGTCGGACGATGTCCCGGGATCCGTTTCGTCCCGCTCCCGTTCGGCCTCGGCGCGGCGTTCGTTCCACCGCTCGCTCATCTCGGTCAGTCCGGCACCGAGCCGGCCGAGCCACCCTGGAACTCGCGACATGATCCGTCCTTTTCCCCCGTCTCTCCGCACCACTCCCCCCTGGAGAGTCGTCCGTCAAGACCGTACATGGCGCGAGCCCCTCACCGTACGACGGTGAGGGGCTTGCGCTGAGGATGGCTGCGGCTCAGGGCCGCGGGCTCAGTACCAGTTGTTGGCCTGCCAGAACGACCAGGCATCACACGGGCTGCCGTAGCGTTCGTTCATGTAGTTCAGGCCCCACTTGATCTGGGTGGCCGGGTTGGTCCGCCAGTCGGCACCGGCGGAGGACATCTTGGTACCGGGCAGCGCCTGGAACATGCCGTAGGCCCCGGAGGAGGGGTTGACCGCCTTGTAGTTCCAGTCGGACTCGTGGTCCACGATGTTGCTGAAGCACTGGAACTGACCCGCCGGCACCATCTGCCGCGCCATCGCCTGGATCTGCGCGATGGAGTAGGAGGTCGCGACGGGGAAGTCGGAGATGTCTTTGGAGCGGCTGGCGGCCTCCTTGGCCTCCGCGCGCTCCTTGGCGGCCTTCTCGGCCGCGGCGGCCTTCTCGGCGGCTTCCTTCTTCTTGGCGATGGCCGTCTCGGCGGCAGCCTTGCGGGCGGCCTCCTCGGCGTCCTTCTTCGCGCTCGCGTCGGCGGCGATGGCCTGTGCGTCGGCCTGCTGAGTCAGCGACGCCGTCTGCACCTGGACCTGCTGGCCCGCGGGAATGTCCGCGAGCAGCGTGGTGCCGCTTGCCGTCGCTTCGGCGTCGTTGTTCTGCGCGGTGCTGCCAGAGGCAACGCCGACGACGCTTCCGACAGCGGTGACCGCGGTGGCCGAAGCCACTGCGAATCCCCGGACCGAGATCCGGCTCACACGGTTTTCCTTCCAGCATCGCCCGCTTCGGTGACCCTCGCGGACGCAATCGTGCCCCTGGCACTGGCCTCCCCAACTGCGGGGTCACGGGAGGCTCGGGCCCGGTGGGCAACTCCCCCGTGGGGAGTGCCGCGTGGTGCTCGGGCGGCATACGACATCGCTATGCAGTTGACGCTGTGCTTTTAGTGGTGCCGTACCGCTGGGGGTACAGGTGTGTCGTATGCGGGGCCTGACAGGAGTGAGACTCTGCCGCAACACGACGGGGCAAGGCAATTCCGAATTGCGTGTGAAAGCTCACATCCCGTTTGGCGAGCGAGATTCACAGAAACGCCCACACGCGAAGGCGCCGCCCGGCTAGGCTCTTCGCCTTTCCGGACGGCGCCAACTACTGCGTAACCGCCACCGTTTGGTACAGGGCGGTCAGATCTGCCCGTCTTCGAGCATTTCGGTCACAAGAGCGGCGATCTGCGACCTCTCGGACCGGGTCAGGGTCACATGCGCGAACAGCGGATGCCCCTTCAGCTTCTCGACGACGGCGACGACACCGTCGTACCGGCCGACCCTCAGGTTGTCACGCTGGGCCACGTCATGGGTGAGAACCACCCGTGAATTGGCCCCGATCCGGGACAGAACGGTGAGAAGAACGTTCCTTTCCAGCGACTGCGCCTCGTCGACGATCACGAACGCGTCGTGCAGCGAACGGCCGCGGATGTGGGTGAGCGGCAGCACCTCCAGCATCCCGCGGGCGGTGACCTCCTCGATGACCTCCCGGCTGGTGACCGCCGACAGCGTGTCGAACACCGCCTGCGCCCAGGGGCTCATCTTCTCCGCCTCGGTGCCGGGCAGATAACCGAGCTCCTGCCCGCCCACCGCGTAGAGCGGACGGAAGACCATCACCTTCTGGTGCTGACGGCGCTCGAGCACCGCCTCCAGACCCGCGCACAGCGCCAGCGCCGACTTGCCGGTGCCGGCCCGGCCGCCCATCGACACGATCCCGACGTCCGGGTCGAGCAGCAGGTCCAGCGCGATCCGCTGCTCGGCGCTGCGGCCCTTGATGCCGAACGCCTCACGATCCGCGCGCACGACACGGATGTTGCCCTCGGGTGTGACCCGCCCGAGCGCCTTGCCGCGCTCCGACTGGATCATCAGGCCCGTGTGCACCGGCAGGCCGGCGGCCTCGGGGACGTAGACGTGCCCCTCCTCGAAGAGGATGTCCACCTGTTCGCCGGGCAGGGTCAGTTCGGACATTCCGGTCCAGCCGGAGGAGTCCGTGATGGCGAGTTCCGCGCGGTACTCCTCCGCGAGGAGTCCGACGGAGGACGCCTTGATCCTGAGCGGGAGGTCCTTCGACACGACGGTGACGTCGAACCCCTCGGCCTGAAGGTTGCGGGCGACCGCGAGGATGCGGGAGTCGTTGTCCCCCAGGCGATAGCCGCTGGGCAGCACGCTGGGGTCCGAGTGATTGAGCTCGACACGGACGGTTCCGCCGAGGTCCCCGGTCGGGATGGGGGCATCGAGGCGGCCGTACCGCACCCGGTAGTCGTCGAGCAGGCGCAGGGCCTGCCGGGCGAAGTAGCCGAGTTCGGGATGGTTCCGCTTGGCCTCCAGTTCCGTCACCACGACGATGGGCAGCACGACCTCGTGCTCGTCGAAGCGGCTCAGGGCGTTCGGGTCGGCCAGCAGGACGCTGGTGTCGAGAACGTAGGTGCGCCGGTCGGGCTTGTGGCGCTTTGTGCTGGTCACCACGGAAGGACGTACCCCCTCGGATGAGGTCGGGGAGCGACGGAGTGGAGCTGGACCGGTCGTCGGCCGCCCTGCGCGGGCCGAGAACCGGCCCTCCGCCTCTTCGTCCGTGCTGTGACCGCACGATCGGGCTGGTGCAAAGGGCCTCCCGGGCGGACGGCCCCGTGCCGTCCGCTGAGATCCGACACCCGTGGTTCGGGCGTCGACCTGACTGGCTTATGCCCTCGAACGAGCGTCGCCATGCCACGGCATATGACGGCGGGCCGGTGAACTCCGTGTTACGCGCGTCTTCGGACGGGTACCGGGAAGGTTTGCGACGTGCGGTGACCGCGGTGCCGGGCGGCCCACGGGGTCCCGCGAAGTCTCACGCCGGGCGCAGTGCGCCGTAGTGCGTTTCAGCCGCCGTAGCGCCGGTGGCGGGCGGCGCATCAGCCGCCGAAGCGCCGGTGGCGGGCGGCGTAGTCGCGCATGGCGCGCAGGAAGTCGACCTTGCGGAAGGCCGGCCAGAACACGTCACAGAAGTAGTACTCGGAGTGCGCGGTCTGCCAGAGCATGAATCCGGACAGCCGCTGCTCGCCGCTGGTGCGGATCACCAGGTCGGGGTCGGGCTGGTCGCTCGTGTAGAGGTGACGCCCGATCATGTCGATGTCGACGGCCTCGGCGAGCTCCTCCATCGAGGTGCCCCGGTCCTGCGCGTCGAGCAGCATGGAGCGCACGGCGTCGGCGATCTCCTGGCGGCCGCCGTAGCCGATGGCGACGTTGACCAGTATCCCGTCGACGTGCGCGGTGGTCTCCTCGGCTTCTTTCAGGACCGTCTGCATCCCGGAGGGCAGCAGATCGGGCGTGCCGACGTGGTGCACGCGCCAGCGGCCGTCGGCAGCCAGGGTGCGGACGACGTCCTCGATGATGCCGAGCAGCGGGACGAGCTCCTCCTGCGGCCGGTCGAAGTTGTCCGTGGACAGCAGCCAGAGGGTGACGACCTCGACGCCCGCCTCGGTGCACCAGCCGAGGAACTCCTCGATCTTCTCGGCACCGGCCCGGTGACCGTGGACGGTGCTGGACCCGGCGGCCTTCGCCCAGCGCCGGTTGCCGTCCATGATGACGCCGATGTGCTTGGGCACCTGAGCGTGGTCCAGGTGGCCTTCCACCCGGCGTGCGTACAGCCTGACCAGCAGGCCACGCAGCTTGTCGCGCAGGTTCACGTGATTGTCAGCCCCTCCGTACGGATCGGACAGGCCGCGACGTGCGGCCCGGTCGTGGCCGCGGGCGGTCCCTGTCCGTGTGGCAGTCCCCGGAGGCGAAGCCTACCCTCGCTGCCGCCATGGGCCGCCCACGGGTGCGGAACGCAGAATTCCGGCCGGTAGTTCGGGCCGGCTTCGACGCACAAAAAAACGGGCCGGTCCGTGGGGGGGAGACGGACCGGCCCGAGGGGGGGTTTCCACCATAACCCTTCGTAAGTGATGCTGCGTGCATCGGCGCGCCACAACTACTCTCCGGAGCCACCCGGCGACGCGGCGATGCCCGCAGAACCTCTCGTTCACGGCTTGCTCCTGGCCGAAACGCAGCCCCTACGCACCCCGCAGGCAGCCCTTCCGCAGCCCATAAGCAGGGGAATCGCGCACCCTGAGGCGGGATCCGGCGGATTTGCCATACCTTGGGGCCAGCTCGCCGACTTGTCCCCCTATCCCCCCGACGGGTGACCCCGGCCGCGAACGCCCGCTTGACCCCGCACCGCCTCCGCCCCGAGGCCCTGGCACCGCGCAGCCCCCTCCACTGCGCGGTACCGCCCGCGCAGCCGTACTTTGCTGGCGCGAATTACCTTGGTCTGAACTTACGTGAGGCGCGGCATGGAGGCGAGCCGCAGGTGATAACGATGTGAAAACCCTCGTCGGAAGATACGCAAGCGGACGGAGTGAAGGGGCGAGCCAGGTTGCTTAGGTCAGTTTCTGTCCTCTTTCGGGTCTAGGTTCGCGTCATGACGACGACCTCGAGGATCACGTGGGACGCGGCGAGCGCACGGCGGGCCGAGCGGCAGTTCCTGACCGGGCCGGCGGGACCGGCCGGGAGCGGGAGGCCGGTCGCCGAGGTGGTCGGCGCGATGATGGGGGCGCACGCACAGGTGCTGTCCGCGGCCGAGGTGTCGGTGGGCGTGCGGACGTCCGCGCTGACACGGGCGGACGTGCGGGCCGCGCTCTGGGACGAACGGTCGCTGATCAAGACGTACGGCCCGCGCGGAACGGTACATCTCCTCCCGGCGCGGGAACTCCCCCTCTGGGCGGCCGCGCTGACCGCGATCCCGAGCGGGCCGAGCCCTTTCCCGCCCGGCGTACGGCTCACCGAGGAACAGGCCGCCCAGGTGGTGGCGGCGATCGGGGAGGCACTCGAGGACACGTGCCTGACGCTCGACGAACTGACCGAGGAGATCGTCGCGCGGACGGGCCCGTGGGCCGGCGACCGCGTGATGCCTGCCTTCCAGGACATGTGGCCGCGCTGGCGGCAGGTGCTGCACCGGGCGGGCTGGGCGGGCACGCTGTGCTTCGGCCCGAACCGCGACCGGAAGGCGACGTACACGCGGCCGCCGGTTGCGGGGGCGGCAGGCGGGGGGATGGACGGAGCGTTGGGGACGGTCGGGGAGTTGAGGACCGGCAGGGCATGGGGGACGGGCGGGACATCGGGAACTGCCGGGGCATTGGGAACGTTCGTACGCCGTTATCTGCGTGCGTACGGGCCGGCCACCCCGCAGCACTTCGCGAAGTGGCTGGCGGCGCCGACCGGCTGGGCCGGCACCGTGTTCCGGGAACTGGCCGTCGCGGGCGGCATCGAGGAGGTCGACTTCGAGGGCACGCGGGCGTGGGTGGCGGCGGGTGACACCGAGTTCCCGGACGGTCCCCCGCGAGGCGTGCGGCTGCTGCCGTACTTCGACGCGTACGTCATCGCCGCGCAGCCCCGCGAGCGGCTGTTCCCCGGTGCGGCCTACGAGCGTGCCCTGGCGGGCGGCCAGGCCGGCAACTACCCCGTGCTGCTGGTCGACGGCGTGGTCGCGGGTGTCTGGCACCAGCGGCGCCGGGGCCGTCGTACGACCGTCACGGTCGAGCCACTCGTCCGGCTGACGGCACGGCAGGAACGGGAGCTGGGTGAGCAGGTGGCGCGGGTGGGTGAGGTACTGGAGGCGAGGGCGGAGTTGGTGGTGGGGAATGTGGCGGTGGGCCCGCATGCGTAAGGGGCGAGTGTGATCAGGCAGGTGGGGCGCTATGGCCGCCCGGCTTACGGACGTCGAAGAGGTGCCGGGTGCTGTGGGCCAAGAAGGGCCCCTCGTCCTGGATCCGCCGATGCAACGCACGGAGCTGCGGCTCGTACGCATCGACGGTGAAGCCGGGCACCATCCACACCACCTTCCGCAGGAAGTGCACGACCGCGCCGATGTCGTGGAACTCCATACGGAGACGCTCCGCCCGCAGCTCGACGACGTCGAGCCCCGCGGCCTCGGCATCGGCCCGCTCGCGCTCGGGATGGCGACCGCCGCGCACCTCGTCCGGCTGGGGACCTAGGAAGTGCTCGACGAGCTCGAAGGCGCTGCCCGGCCCCACGTGCTGGGCGAAGTACGTCCCTCCGGGCTGGAGGACGCGGGCGATCTCCTCCCAGTGCGGGCGGACGGGATGCCGGCTCACGACCAGGTCGAAGGCACCGTCGGCGAAGGGCAGCGGGGCGTCCTCGGGCGCGGCGACGACCGCGACCCCGCGCGGACGGAGCAAGGCGGTCGCCTTGACCGCGTTCGGTGGCCAGCCCTCGGTGGCGACGGTGAGCGGGGGCCGCTTCGGGGCCTTGACGAGAGCGAAGTCCAGTACTTCCCCGCCGCCGGTCTGGATGTCGAGCACGGCACTCGCCCGCCCCAGCCGCTCGGCCATCGACGTCGCATACCCCCAGGAGGGCCGCGCCTCGGTGGCCCGCCCCTCGAACCAGGAGAAGTCCCAGCCTTCGGTGGGGACGGAGGCGCCTTCGGCGACGAGGTCTTCGAAAGTGCGGTGCGGTCTGTCTGTCACGTCAGAACCAACAGGACGTGCTCGTCGTCTCCGTGCCGGACGGTGCCGGCAGGACGGAAGCCGTGCTTCTCGAGGAGACGTACGGAACCGGTGTTGCCGCTGAAGGGGTCGGCATGCAGGGGCCGGTTCTTCTCCCGCTCCAGGAAAACTCCCAGTGCCCTGCTGCCGATGCCGCGCCCCCAGTACGCGCGCCCCAGCCAGTACCCCAGGAAGCGGCGGTCCCCGTCCCACCAGGCGACGAGGTTGCCGGCGACGTCACCGTCCACGCTCACGGTCTGCACGAAGCACGTCTCGTCCCCGAGGACCCGCTCCTTCCAGTGGGACATGAAGGCCTCCCGCGGCCGGGGCGTGAACCTCGACCGCCGGGCTGCCTCGGGATCCTGCTCGTAAGCGCAGAACGCGTCGAGATCGTCCTTCACGACATCACGCAGCCGCACGTCTTCGATACTCATGCCGGTGAGTGTGGCACCGGGCACTGACAATGCCGCTCCGAAAGCCGCGACAGTTCGGCCCCTGCCTCGGCCGACCGCACACCGTCCGGATCGGTGGCGGCGGTGAGGGCGGTCCGCAGAGCGCGCAGCGCGACGAGATGCTCCCGCAACAACGTCACCGGCGCGCCCCCAGCTGGCCCTTCCAGTCCGTCCAGTCCTGCTGGAAGGACTGGACGGAGCTGCCACGAGGAAGCGACTTGTTCATTCCGTTTGTGAGATGGGCGGGGCGACCACCCTCACGAGTGATCGCCCGCCCGTCGAATCCGCGAGTCGGTCAGCGGTTGACGGACTGGATCTCCTGTACGACGACGTCCTGGGTGGCGCCGAAGGTGCCGTCGGGAAGGTCGCCGCCCGCGCCGCCGGTGCCGGTCCACTGGATCTTCCAGGTGACGGTGGCCTGGAGCGGGTACGTGCCGTTGCCCGAGGAGCGCAGGTATTTCACTCCACAGGGCGGGGTCTGGTCCGCCTTGCCCTTGGCGTAGGGCTCACCGATGCGGCCGTTGTTGATTTCGCAGACGCCGGAGGCCGGGTAGGTCACGGCGTCCTTGGTGCCCGGTTCGATCCTGAGCGACACCGGTTCCGCCGTCGCGGTCGCCTGGATGCCGAGCACCGGAACGGACGCGGTGACGGAGACCGGCTTGAACTGGGCGTCGTCCAGCCAGGACCAGGTCGGGAGGTTGACCTTGGTCGCCTCGGCGGGGGCCAGGGTCACCTTGGTGCTGGGGACGCGGATCTCGGCGTAGGCGAGCTCGGCGAGGATCTCAGGGGTGACGGCGTTCTCGATGTTGGCGGGCGGGGGGTCGCCCTGGTCCACCCAGAAGATGCGTTCGTCGCAGGAGTCCCAGCCCGGGGGGAAGTCCTTGTTGACGAAGGAGTCCCAGAAGTAGCCCTTGCCGGTCTTGTCCTTGTTGAAGTCCTTGTAGGGGTGCCCGTTGACGTAGCGGTCCCGCTGCTCGGCGTCCCACTCGTAACCCGTCGAACCGGCTTCCCAGGTCGGCTCCAGGTACTTCTGCAACTGCTCCGGGGTGTACTTCGGGGCGTACCAGCAGGGGGGAGGCGTCCAGGACGTGGCCGACGTCAGCGCACCTGCGGAGTTGCCGCTGCCGTTCTTGGAGCGGTCGAAGACGATGCCGCCCGCGGTGACGGAGAGGGTGCCGTCTTTGCCGGCGTCGGCGCTCTGCTCGGTGCCCTGTGGGCCGTCACCCAGCGTGTCGTCAGCGTGGGCCATGCCGGGAAACACAAGGAGGGACCAGCACGCGCCGGCTATGACCACCGTCGAGAGCGTCTGCAACGGACGCGTCACGGCCGGCACTTGGGACTCCCGCTCTGCGAAACGATCTTCTGGATCATCCAGACACCCTTGTCGTTCTTCTTGAGCGACGTGTGGTAGATGACGTAGCTCTTGGCAGTGACCTTCGTCTTCTTGACCTTGTCGGTCTTGAGGTACTTCACATACGCCTTGCCCTGGTCCTCGCAGTAACTGAGAGAGGCCGTTCCGTCCTTGTCGACCGCGACTCGGGGGGCGTAGAAGCGGTAGGCGCCGGTGATGGCGGCCTCATGATCGACGTAGTTCTGAATGAACTTCTGCGTGGTGGCGGCGGCTTCGCCCTCGTAGTAATAGAGGTACGGCTTGTCGAGCGCGTCCTGGTTGACGATCGCCAAGTCCACAGCCTTGATGGACTGCTCGCTGTCCGACAGGATCGCGTCCTTCTCCTTGTCCCCGGTCTCGGGCCAGTCGAAGGTGTAGGAAAGGTCGGACGGCAGGTCGATCTTCGGACGTCCGGCGGCGGCCGGGTCTGACGCGGTCGGGGATGCCGAGGTCTCGCTTCCCGCGTCGGCTCCCGCGATCTTGTCGTTGCCCTTGCTCTCGGAGCTGTCATCGCTCCCGCACGCGGACAGCGTCAGGGCCGCAGCGGCGGTCAGCGTGAGCGCTGCGAGGAGGGTGGGGCGGCGGTTCACGGTCGGCTCCCGGTAAGAGGCGAGGCTTCTCTTGAGCGAACCAAAGCTATACAGCGGTGTGTAGCCGCACCAGGGTGAAGGTTGACGACCGGTGGGGTGTATGGGGAGGAATCGGCGATACGCCGACCAGTTCCAGCCGTAACGGTTGGATAACGCGCCAACCCGTTCTTCAGGAGGTGGGCGTTTCAGTCCTGAACCAGCAAAGGGCCGTGGGGCATGGGCCCGTGGGCCTATGTGGGGCCTACTCGCCTATGGATACGTTCGGGTTCCACAACCGGTGGCCAAGGTGGCTGGTGGGACGGTCGGAGGTGGCCCGTATGGGGCGGCAGTGGCGGGACGGGCGCGGGGAGTTGGTCGTGCACGGGAGTGGTGGGGGGCCGGTCGTCCGTGTGCCGTTGGAGATTGCCACCTCCTATCGGGCCCGTACGAGAGGGCTGTTGGGGCGGGACTCCGTCGAGGGGGTGATTCTGCTCTCCCCCGCAAACAGCGTGCACACCTTCCGGATGCGCATGCCGATCGATGTCGCCTATCTCGATCGTGACCTTCGCGTCATCGCCGTGCGGACCATGCGGCCGGGGCGGTTGGGGATGCCGCGACTGCGTGCCCGGCATGTGGTGGAGTCGGAGGCAGGGGTGATGGCGGAGTGGGGAGTACGGGTGGGTGGGT
The DNA here is from genome assembly GCF_001270025.1 of Streptomyces azureus. NCBI lineage: Bacteria > Bacillati > Actinomycetota > Actinomycetes > Kitasatosporales > Streptomycetaceae > Streptomyces > Streptomyces azureus. The sequence continues at coordinate 15,773 of NZ_DF968312.1, forward strand.
TGGTCGAGGTCATCACATAGCGAAGACCCGTCCCCTTCCAGGACGGCGCCACTACCTGTCACCCTTCTCACGGGCGATCTCCGGCAGGTCACTGACACGAATGTGCGGTAGTTGGTCGACCGCGGACTCGACCGCGTCGATCGTGTGCACGGGTGGTTCGTCGTCCGACGCATACAGCCGGGCGCGGACGGACTTTCCTGACGATGTCGCCAGCCAGTAAGCCGACGGAAGGTTTTCCTCGGCCGGATAGAGAACGGGAACGCCCAACGCCATGGCCAGACGCCGAGCGAGTTCCGGCTCAGCCGGTGCCTCGTTGACGAGGGCGTCCTCCACGTAGATGTCGAGTTCCAGCGACAGGTCGCCGCGCAGCCTGATGTAGCCGCACAGGACAGGTGCGGTCCAGTCGCGTTGGCTCTGGTCGCCGTCCCGGTCGGCCACGTCCACGTCGGCGCCTTCCGTCCTCACGGCCTCCGCCAGGGCCTCGGCGAGTGACGTTGGCGGGACCGGCGGCCCAGCCAACAACAGGTCATAGATCATTGGTAGGTCCCGTCATACACCTTCTTGGCTTTGGCCACGGCCTGGGGATTGTTGGCGAAACGCGGGTTCTTCGTCAGGGCCGGGGCGTTCACGTCGCCGTTCGCCCTGGCGATCTCCTTGAGCGCCGCGTACTCGTTACGGTCCATTTCTACGATTCCCGGACCCGAGTCCGGATAGACACGCCCGGAGTCCTCCACCCCGTAGCTACGGCCATTGATCTCGTAACGGTTCGTCGCCTTGTTGAAGTGAGCTTTGTTCTCGGCGATCGCCTTGATGTCCGCCTCGACGTCGGCTTCGTGCCCCTTCATTATGACGCTGTTCTTCGCCTTGATCTGGCCGTGCTTGGCACCGGAAACGGTGTGCCTGGGATGCGGGAACTTCAGGGTCCTGCCTGAGGCGGGCCCTTCGACGTTCTCGTCAGCGACCCATTCCCGCGCCTTCGCCTGCACCCCGTCCGCAGCCTTGTCCGCCTCGTTCGCCTGTTTGCGGGCCTCCTGCGCCTGCTGCTTGGCCTCCTCGTCGCAGCCGTCCTCGGCGAGGATGACGTACGGGGAGTCGGCTCGGCCGGCGGCCAGGACGGTGGTGCCTGTGCCGGGGCCGCCGCCGTACGGGCTTCTGCGGGGCGGCGCCGCGAGGGTGCAGCCCGACTCGCGGGCCTTGCGCTCGGCCTCGTCCGCTGCCTCGTCGGCCTCCTTCGCCGCCCTGCGTGCGGCTTCCGCGTCGCCGGCCTTGGCCGCCTTCCTCGCGTCCTCCGCCGCGTCTACCGCCCTCTCGGTGAGCTTGCCCAGCTCGCCGAGTTTCCCGAGTTTGCCCAGCTTGCCGAGCTTTCCGACGAGCTTCGCCTCGCCGTAGCCGGGGATGAAGAGGGAGCCGACGTTCCATACGACCGTGGTGACGGCGCGGGTCTCGTTGCCCTGGTTCCACTGGTCGCGGACCTCCTCCCCGATGAACGTGTCGTCGAGGATCTTCCCGCCCGAGTTCAGGGTCGCGCCGCCCCAGTCGGTGAGCGCGTCGAGGTATTCGCCCTTCGCCCATTTGTCGCCGGCGTCCTTGGCGTCCTGTGACCACTGGTCGGCGATGACGCCGCCGTAGTCCTTCAGGCCGTCCAGGGTGTCGAGCGGGTTGGTGACCGTGTCCCAGATGCCCTTGAGGTCACCGCCGATGCCGTCGACGACGAGGCCTTCGCCGACCTGCTTCGCCTGGTCGCCCGCGCAGTCGAAAAAGGCGCCCACGCCGGAGAAGCAGCCCTCGTCGTCCTTTTCCTCGTCGTCGTCCTTTTCCTCGCCCTCGTTCTCCTTCTCGCCGTTGCCGGCTTCTTGGGTCTTTTCCTCGGCGGTTGTCGTGCGGCGCCCCGTGTCGTCGGGCTGGAGCCCTTCGCCGGTCCTGGCGTCCGTACCGTCACCGGGTGCCGCGGCCGGGGCCGGGGCCGCGCAGGCCGTTCCCGTGACCTTGCAGATCGCCGACTGAAGGCCCCCGTAGATCTGCGTGCCCAGGCCGCTGATGACGAGGGAGGTGATGATCGCGGCCACGACCGCGATGAGTCCCGCGTACTCCACCGCCGTCTGGCCCTCGTCCCGGCGCCAGCGGATCATGCGGGGCAGGGAGAAGGGGCGGCGTTCGGCCCGGGCCCCTTCGGGGAGGCGGTACCAGGTGCGGGTGTCCTCGCGGGTCAGGAAGTAGAGGACGAAGGCAGGGACGAAAAGCTGGGTGAAGCCGCGCGGTGATCCGTCGGTGATGTTGGCGATCGCGCCGGCCATCAGCCATGCCTGTACGGCGATCAGACCGCCCCAGATCCGCGTCCCGCCCAGCCACGTGCGCCGGGCCAGCCACCAGCCGAGGACGCCCGGGGCGGCCCCGTACGCGGTCAGGGCGAGTACGCCGCTGTCGACCGCGTCGTACGAGGCCGCCGTGAGCAGCAGGCCGAGGCCGCCGACGACCGTGACCGCGAAGAGGGCGTGAACGAGGACGAGTGCCGTGGCGAGTGAGCCTGGCATGCTCTGCCGCCCGCCATGTCCTGACGGCCACGGCCCGCCGCGCTCCGGAGCTGCCCCCATCGAGGCCATGCCTCGCCCCCCTCGCACCTTCGGTCTACGACACGGCTCGAGAGTAGGGAGGGGCCTCCGGGGCGGGATGGGTCCTCGGCCCCAAATCGGGGCCCAAAGTGGAGGGTCAGCTGTAGGGGCGTCCCAGGCCGGTCAGCCAGGTCTCGGGGGTCCGGCCCGCCCTGACGCTCACCTCTTCCGAACCGGCTGAGCGGATGTCCATCCACGTACGCCCGCTGTCGTCCTGCCCGGCCCGCCTGACCCTGATCAGGGAGCTGCGATCGCCGGCGCTTCGCAAGCGGGAGGTTCCCTATCGCAGCGCGGTGCGACACGGTTGATCGTCTCGTCGGCATCGTTGGTCAACTCGACGCGTTCATGGGCGCCTTGCCCGACGTACTGCCCTCCCGTTTGTCGATGACCGCCCGGTAGTCGCGGCGGGCCTCGTTGAGGCCGCCCCGTTCACAGGACCGGCGCGCTCGGTCGAGGAGTGCCTTCGCCACATCGGCGCGGGCGCGGGACGGATTCGCTGGGTCACGGCGGGCCAGACGGTCACCGGTCCGAAACGAGCTGGAGGATGGCCGTACCGTCCTCCCCGGTCGCCGCCTGGATCACCACCGCGTCCGGCTGCGGGCTCGGGCGCCCCGCGTCCCCGAGGCCGCCGCACGAGTTGCCGCTGCCGTTGCTGCGGAGGACGGTGATGCAGCCCTGTCCCGGGCCGCTCGCGCTGCCCTTGGACTGGCCGTTGCCCGACTTCACCGTGTACGCGATGTTGTTCGGGCCGACGTCGGTGACGGACAGGGTGGCCGGGCCGCGCGGACCCCTGAAGGGGATTTTCACCGGCTCGGAGACCGCGATCTCGCAGGTGCCGTCCGCGCAGGCGGTGATGTCACGGCCGTCCGCGGCCGACACCGAGGGCTTGGGCTCTGGCGTGGGCTCGGGTCGCTTCGTGGAGTCGGCCTTTGACGGCCGCTCACTGGGTGGGGACGACGCCTTCGCGGGCTCGTCCGAGTCGCTGCCGCAGCCTGCCGCCGCCGTCAGGACGATCAGCGCGGCGAGTGCGACTCCGGTTCTGCGCAGTCCGCGTGCCTTCGTCGCGGCCATGGTGTTCCCCCGTGTGCTGTGCTCCGGCGTGCCTCGGTTCGGTGTTCGGCAGGCAGTATTCCCTCGTGTCGCTGTCGTCACTCGCCGGCGCCCGCGGCTACCTCGTCGAGGATGCGCTGATAGTCCTCCCGGGACGGCACGGAGACTTCTTCCTCATGCCCACCGCTCTTCCCGTGGAGCTCGCGGATACCCCCGCAGAAGAGGTGGTTGCCGGCATCCAGCGTCCGGCCGGTCACCCTGCGGCCGGTACGGGTCGTACACGTCGACGCGGTAGCGGGCCCGGTAGTAGGCCACGCTCGACCCGTGCGAGAACGCGCAGGTCGTGTCGTACGTACGACGCTCCAGGCGGCTGCACGCCACCAGTTGGACGTCCTCGGGGTCCGAGGTGTCCGAGCCCGTGCCCGTGGATGTGACGACCGGGCCGGAGTCGTGTTCCTCGGCGAAGAGGACCGCCGGGCGCGGGGCGCTCACGCTGTAGGGGGATGATTCGGGGTACGCGGCGTCGGAGTCCGTCGTGGCTTCCGCGCACAGGCTCGCGAGGTCCCGTAGGTAGTACGGCCGACTGGCCATGACGATGTCGGCGAGGGGTGAGAGGGTGAGTGCCCAGGCGACGACGGAGGCCACGGCCACGATGCCCGGGCCGGCGAGGATCCGCCTGTGCGGCGGCATCGGTACGGGGTGCTTGTCCTCTACGGCTTCGGCCAGGGCATCTCGGTCCGTCATGGTCCGGAACGTCACGTACCGCTGTTTGCCGCCGTCGAGCCAGGACAGGCGTAGTGATCCGTGGCGGATTCCGGGTCCGCGCGCGGGAGTGAGCCCTTGGACGGCGTGCCAGGCGATGGCGATCGTGTCCGTCCCCGCCCCTGCTGTGCCGACCAGCAGGCCGCCGTCACATACCGCGAACCACCGTCTGCCGTCCCGGGCCAGCAGCCAGTACGCCAGACCGCCCCAGGAGACCGCCAGCCAGAGCAGCACCGCGACGGGTTTGGCACCTGGGTCCATGTCCATTTCCGACAGGGCCTTGACGAGGCACAGCACCATCGCCCAGTCGAGGCCGAGCTTGGCGATCAGCAGTACGGGCACGGACCGGCGCTCGTGGTGTACGCGGCGCACCTCGCCGAGGCCGGCCTGTGTGGCCAGTCGCGGCAGTGAGCGTCGCAGCCGCCACTCCCCCATCGTGCCCCCTGATGTCCTCTGCTCAGCTCTCCGAGCGCGGGAAGGAGACCTCGACCCGGCGGTTCTTCTTGCGGCCGGTTTCCGTGGAGTTGTCCGCGATCGGGTACTGCTCGCCGTAGCCGCGTACCTCGTACGTGACGTTGGAGTCGTTCAGTTCCTGGCCCAGGACGTTCTGTACGGCGTCGGCGCGTTTCCTGGACAGGACGTCACCGTGGGCGGAGGAACCGAGGTTGTCCGTGAAGCCGAAGACGCGGATCTTCGTCGCGTTCTGTGCCTTGATCTCCTCGGCGATCGCGGAGATACGGGCCTTCGCCTCGGCGCTGAGTTTCGCGCTGTCCTTGCCGAAGAGGACCTCGGCCTGGAGGGCGAACTTGACGTCGGCGTTGGTGTCTTCTCGGCGTTCGTCGCCGCTTTGGTCTTCTACGACCTGTTTGATGTCGAGGACCTTGGCGGCGGCGAGGGTGGCGCCCTCGGGGAGTTTGAGGTCCGGGTCGTTGGGGTCGACCTCGACGGGGGCGGAGGCGGAGGCCTCGGTGCCCGGGGGGACGCCGGGGGTTTCGTCAGCGTGGGCCGAGACGGCACCGTAGACGTTGGTGGCGACCATGAGGGTGGCGGCGGTGAGGACCAGGGCGAGGCGTGGGGTTGCCGTTCGGATGTGCGTTGGGGTCATGGCCGGCCTCATCCGGAGATCTTGATGGTGCCGCTGGAGAATGTCGGTACTTGCAGGGCGACATCAGCCGTTCCCGCCGGCGGGGCCGGGAACTGCATGAACACGGGGAGCGTCTGTCCGGCCTCGAGGGTCGTGAGGCCCGTCGTGGTCAGCGGACGCCCGTCGGTGTCGCGAAGGACGTAGTAGCGCTTCTTTCCCTTGGAATCCACGAGAGTTGCGCCGCCTAGCGACTGGCCGTGTTTGATGACCTCGGTCTCGTCGCCACTCGTTTGGGCAGGGATGGCCACCGATTCCGCTCCGTCGTTCTTCAGGTTGCCGCTCACCGTGACGAAGCCCCCGGCGTCCCTCTGGGCGGAAGTGATCTGAAGAAGCAGTCCGTCTGTGCCCTTCAGTTCGGCCAGAGGCGTTTCCGCCTGCCCTTCCTGAGCACTCGGCTTGGATCCACTGTCCTTGGAGGCGGACCTCTGCGGGCTCGGCTTCTCATCGTCGCCGCCACCACCGCCGCAGCCGGCCACACCGAGGGCCAGTCCGGCCGCAACGGTCATTGCGACCATCCCCCTGCGGGCCTTCGCAGTGAACCGAATGCTCATCTCTCTGCTTCCTTCATCACTCGTCGTTCGCTTGTGAGTCGGCCAGGTGGACTTCGAAGAGGTCCTCGGGTTCGGGCAGAACATCGAGATCGTCCGGGTCCAGCTTCCAGTCCTTCCCGTCCTCGCAGGAGAGCTGCGGCAGTACGTCAGGACCGGCATCCTCGGCTGGGGGGTCGACGTCACAGAGGGACTCGATCACGGCCGTGGCGGACGCATCGGATTTCCGCTCCGCCGTACCAGGGACGACGGACTCACCGACGGACTTATTGGTCTCCACCTCGACCGTGAAGCCCAGATGTCCCTCCGGCCCGCAGCTCAGCACTTGGGCGTCGTTCTGTGCGGCGAGTTCATGGGCGCGCCAGCACGACGGCTGGAGTCCTTCGGCATTGCCCTCAAAAATGCCCGGCCACTTGGTCGGGGCGAGTACGTCCTTCACCCACGCGCCCGCGAGTTGGTCCCGTCTGTCCTGAGCCGCCGCGAGAGCCGCCGCATCGGCAGCTGTCTGGGCGCCGTTCCGATTCGCCGCGGCCTGACCGACCGCGAAGTAGGCGAACGCGAGAAAGAGCAGGCCCCCCACCACCGTGATATAGATGGGGAAGGCCTGCCCTGCGTCGCCGTACCGGCGAGGTCGCATCAAGGAGCGACCTTGGCGATCTGTGCCTGAATCTTGGTGAGGATCGTCTGACCGATGTTCGTACCGGTGATCGCCAGCACGATCGCCACCACCACCGCGATGATGCCCAGGTACTCGACCGCCGTCTGCCCCTTGTCGCCGGCGCGGCGCTGCATCGCCTGCACCGTGGTGTTCTTCCAGCCGTTCACGCGGACCTTGGTCGCGACGGCGGTCTTCAGCATCAGGTCGCTCATGGTGTTCCCCTCCGGTTTCGGCTGTGCCGCTTTCGGCACGAGGAACGTACGGCTGGACAACCCGTCCGCCAGAGGGCCCCAGGGCCCAATTCCGGGCCCAATCGCGCGGGCCCAACCGGTTCTCCCCCCATTCCGTCACCGAAGGTCACCCCAGTCCTCGGTGTGAGTCCGGTGCCGTGCCGATCCATTTCGCGGCGGCCTCGGAGCGGCTGGTGCTGTGGAGCTTGGCGAAGATGCGGTTGATGTGGTTCTTGACGGTCTTCTCGCTGATGAAGCAGGTGGCGGCGATCTGCTGGTTGGTCATGCCGGACGCGATGTGGTCCATGATCTCCGCCTCCCTCGTGCTCAGTTGGAACCGCGACCTGTCGGGAGCGGCCGGACGGCCACTCGTCCACCCAGACGAAGACTGTCCCACATGCGGTTGCACTTGCGAAAGGTTTTCTGAGGAAATGGGCGAGGGTGGGGCGTAGGGCGGCGGCAAATTCCCTGGTGGAATCGTCCATTGGGACTGACTATGCGGTTTTGCGGACTTGGGTATTCCGTATGCAGTAGCACTCGATGACCGGCCCAGCCCCTCGGGCAGGGGCGGGGTCGGTGTCTGGTCCTGGCGGAGTTGGGCCAGGAGGGCGCCCGCCGCCGTGGGGGTGAAGTGGGCCCGGCCCCCCTTGATGTCCCGTACGGCGTCGACCAGCTGGTCGGCCGTGAACTCGCCGTGGACCAGATAGCCGCCGGCTCCTCGACGGAGGGCCTCCTGGACGATCTCCGACTCCCTGCTGTACGTCAGCATCACCACCGGGGCGATCTGCACCAGGTACGGGAGTGCCGAGATGCCGTCCACGCCGGGCATGCGGACGTCGAGGAGGACCACGTCCGGACGGTGCTGGTGGGCTGCCTCGCAGGCCTGGCGGCCGTCGGCGGCCTCGGCCACGACCGTGATGTCCGCGCGGCCGGACAGGAGCGCGGTGAGGCCGGCGCGGACCACGGGGTTGTCGTCCGCCACGACGACCCGGAGGCTGCTGGGCTGTGCGGGCTGTGGGAGGTCGGCGAACGGGTTCTGTGGGGGTGGCGGTTGGGGTGGCGGGGTGTGGTCCGGCATCCGGGGGCCTCCTCTCGTGTCGTGGGGGTCAGGGGTGGGGGGTGGTCAGGGCTGCCAGCGGGAGATCCAGGCGGACTTCCGTGCCCTTCGGGTGGCCGCCACGGCCGATGCGGATGCGGGCTCCGACCGACGCGGCTCGTTCGACCATGCCGACCAGGCCGAAGTGCCCCGCCCGGCGGAGTTGTTCGAGCGTGGTGCCGGGCGGGAGGCCGCGTCCGTCGTCGTACACGCTGATACGGAGCAGGTCGCCGTGGACGCCCGCGCGGACGTCCACGCGAGTGGGCTGTGCGTGCCGGTGGGCGTTCTCCATGGCCTCCGCGGCGATGGTGAGGAGCTGGCGGGCCACCGCGGGTGGGACGGGGGGTACGGAGTGGTCGCCGGTGGGGCGGTAGACGGCGGGGAGGCCGGTGCGGGTGCCGAAGTCGCGGGTGCGGGCGGCGAGTTCGACCAGGACGTCCGTGGCCTGCGCCGGGTCCGATTCGCGGCGCAGGTCGGCCAGGAGCTCGCGGGATTCGGCGGCGGCTCGGCGGGCTGAGCGGGCGACCAGTGCGGCCTGCTGTCTGACCAGGGCCGGGTCCATGCGGTCGGCGCCTGCCGAGCCGGTCAGGCCGTCGGCCGCCAGGGCCACGCCGTGCAGGGTCTTGGCGACCGAGTCGTGCATCTCGCGGGCCAGGCGGGCGCGTTCGGCGCTGACCGCTTCCGTCACGGCGAGGCGGGCCTGGACGGTGGTGAGGGCCTGGGTGGCCTCGCCGAAGCGGAGCATGAGGTTGCGGAGGCTGGAGCCGACGGCTCCCGCGATGACGCAGAGGCCGGGCAGGAGGGTCGACTCGGCGAGGCCCGGACGGGGGTTCTCCTGTGCCGCGTGTATCAGGAGGAGGAGCAGGGCCTGGAGGCTGGCGAAGACGGCTGCTCCGCGCCAGCCGTAGACGAGGCCGGCGAGGAGAGGGGTGCAGACGCTGACGTAGGCGAGGGTGCTGTCCGGGCCTGCGGAGATGAGCAGGAGGGCGCCGAAGAGGGTGTCCGCGGCGAGGAGGGTGGGGTGGCGGAGGAGGAGGGGGCCGAAGCGTTCCCAGTCCCTGAAGAGGACGTAGGAGGTCATGAAGGTGACGACTACGGCTGCGCCCACGAGGCGGGTGGGCAGGCCCTCGTTGGCGTTGAGGAGGGCGGTGGGGGTGGCCAGGGCGATCATGGCCAGGCGGAAGCCGAAGACTTGGCGGCACATGGCCTGGAGGGCGTTGACCTGGATGGGGATCGCCGGGTTTGCCGCTGTGGCAGTGGCCCGGTCTTCGGCCGGCATGGGGTTCCCGCCCGCACGGACCGTGCGGCCCTCGTAGTCGAGTGCCGGTGGCCCCTGTGGGGGCTGAGCACCTTCGGCGACCGGCCGACCGTTCGCGCGCGGCTCCGGGCTGCCGTCCGTCCTCCGTTCCGGGTTGCCTACCGCAGGCCCCGCCTGCCCGCTGCTCCCAGCCACCGGCGTCGGCCCCGGCGCCGGCACGCCCGCCTGTTCCCCGCCCACCGCCTCCCACCCCGGCGGCAGCGCAGGCGTAACCGACGTGACCGGCACGTCGGACGCCCCCGTGCGCGCATGGGCCGGCAGGACCGTCCCCGCCGGCGGTGTCGTGATCTCCGGTGGGTTCGCGGCGCGGCGGCGACGGCGTAGCAGTCCGTTGCGTTCCTCTGTCAGCGACATGCTGGCGGCCCTCCCTGCTTGCCTACTTGCCCGTCACCGAGCCGAAGTCCGTGCCCGAGCCGAGGATCAGGCCGGCGCCGAGGAGGAGCATCGTGGCCGGGACCATGAAGGTCGTGATCATCATCGTGGCCTTGGGAACGGCACGCGCGGCCTTGCGGCGGGCGTTCTGCGCATCCGTACGCCGCATGTCCTTGGCGAGAGCCACCAGCGTGTCGACGATCGGCGCGCCCAGTTCCTCGCCCTGCTGCAACGCCGTGACGAACATCGCCACCTGCTCGGAGTCGTTCCGGCGGCGCAGTTCCGCGAAGGCCTGGCGGCGGCTCATGCCCAGGTCCATCTGGCGGAGCGTGATGCGGAGTTCGTCCGCCCACGGGCCCTCGTACTTGGACGCGACCCGGTCCAGCGCCTGGCGGAAGCCGAGGCCCGCGCTGACCACGACCGCCAGGACGTCCAGGAAGTCCGGCAGGGTCCGTTCGATGACGTCCTTGCGGATGCGGATCGCCGACCAGATGCCGACCTCGGTCCAGAACGCGCCGAAGGCGAGCAGGAGGAGTGCGACCAGGAGCTGGCCCCGCATCAGGAACACCAGGAAGCCCACCCCGCCCAGAGCCCCGTACACCGCCCGCCGCGCCGCGTAACGGTCGATCGTCAGGCCGCCTGGGTTGCCCGCCAGGTCGATCTTGCGGCGGTACCTGGCCACCTGTTTCGGGCCCATCAGGCGCAGCACCGCGGGGGCGTAGCGCATGCCCAGTCGGTCGATGAGGGAGTCGACGGCGCCGGTGCGGGTGGAGCCGACCTCCAGCGCCAGGGCGAGGTCGCCGGGCAGTTTGGCCTCGGCGCGGTACATGCGGATGCCGGCGAAGATGCCCCAGACGCTGAGGCCCGTCAGCAGGGCGAGAAGCAGTCCCATGGTGTGCCTCCGGCCTTCAGACGTCGATGCGGGACAGGCGGCGGATGAGGACGAAGCCGACGGCGTAGAGGGAGAAGGCGATGATGACCGCCGCCTGGCCGAAGGGGGAGCCCGTCATGCGCTCCAGGGCGCCGTCCTTCACGCCGTTCATGAGGAAGAGCGAGCCGACGCCCAGGGCCGGGACCGCGTACGACGTCATGCTGACCTGGGAGAGCTGGGTGCGGACCTCGCGTCGGGTCTCCTTGCGCTCCTCCAGCGTGTCCGTGAGGTTCCGCAGCGCGCTCACCACCTGGCCGCCCGCCCGGTTCGACAGGACGAGCGTGGTGACCAGGACGACCAGTTCGCGGGACGGGAGGCGGTCCGCCAATTCGCTCAGCGCGTCGTCCATCGACGCGCCGACGGCCAGCTGAGCGGAGACCTTGCCGAGTTCCTCGCCCGCGGGGGCCTCCATCTCCTCCGCGGCCATGCCGATCGCGGTGCGCAGGGCGAGGCCCGCCTGGGTCGCGTTGGCGAGGATCCGGGCCATTTCGGGGAGCTGGTTGATGAACTTCTCGATGCGTTTCTGGCGTTGCCAGTTGAGGAACTGGATCGCCACCCCGATGCCCAGCAGGCCCGCCAGCGGGCCGAAGAACGGGGCCAGTGCCGCCTGGCCGATCAGCCACAGGCCGGCGACCGTGGCGAGCATGTAGACGAAGAACTCGCCGGGGGTGATGTCCAGGCCGGTGGCCGCCAGGCGGAGTTCCAGCCTCTTGCCGAGCTTGGTGCGCCGCAGGCGGCGGTCGATCCCGCGGAAGTTCCGGCGCCGGCCGCCGACCGGGATCTGGCCGGTGGCGGACAAACGGTCGACGAGCGCCTGCCGCTGCGCCTTGCCCATGGCGTAGGAGTGCAGGCCGGCCACCGTGAGGACGCAGGTCAGCAGGGTGATGCCGGTGGTGAGCGTGATGAGCTGTTGCAGTTCCATCGGTCGGTCCTACCTGGCTTCTCGGGTGGCTAGCTGCTCCGCGGACCGGGCGATGCCGAAGGCCTGCGGGATGGGCTGGTTCGCCATGTAGAGGCGGTCGGCGGTACGGCGTGGGAGCGGGAAGTACTCGAAGGCGCCGTGGATACGGCCGTCGGGAGTCATGGGCTGCGCGTGGAAGCGGGCGACCGTGACCAGCCGGTACGGGTCGCTGCCGTGGCTGTCCATCAGCGCGATCTCGGTGATGCGGCGGGCGCCGTCCGCGAACCGGGTGAGCTGCACGATGACGTCCACCGCGCTGTTGATCTGGTCGTGCAGCGCCACGAAGGGGATCTCCACGTCCGACATGGACGCCAGGGTCTGCAACCGCATCAGCGCGTCCTCCGCGCTGTTGGCGTGGACCGTTGCCAGCGAGCCGTCGTGGCCCGTCGACATCGCCTGGAGCATGTCCAGGGACTCGCCGCCGCGGACCTCACCGACCACGATCCGGTCGGGGCGCATGCGGAGGGAGTTGCGGACCAGGTCGCGGATGGAGACCTGGCCCTTGCCCTCCACGTTGGGGGGCCTGGACTCCAGGCGGATCACGTGCGCCTGCTGGAGCTGGAGCTCCGCCGAGTCCTCGATCGTGATGATGCGCTCGCCCTCCGGGATCAGGCCCGACAACGCGTTGAGCAGCGTCGTCTTACCGGTGCCCGTCGCGCCCGAGACGATGATGTTGAACTTCGCCTGCACCAGGCCCGCGAGCAGATACAGCATGGGCTCGTCGAGCGAGCCGAGGCCGATCAGTTCCTGGAGCGTGAAGGAGCGCGGGAAGCGGCGGATGGTGAGGGTGGCGCCCGTCAGGGACAGGGGCGGGATGATGACGTTGACGCGCTCGCCGGAGGGGAGACGGGCGTCGACCATCGGGTTCGACTCGTCGACGCGCCGGTTGACCGTCGAGACGATCCGCTCGATCGTCTGCATGAGCTGGTCGTTGGAGGCGAAGCGCAGGGGCAGTTGCTCGACGCGGCCGCCGCGCTCGACGAAGATCGCGTCCGGGCCGTTCACCATGATCTCGGTGATGGACGCGTCCTCCAGCAGCGGTTCCAGGATGCCCAGGCCCAGAGCCTCGTCGACCACCCTGCGGATCAGCTGCGAACGCTCCACCGTCGACAGGACCGGGCCCTCGCGGCTGATGATGTGCCCGAGCACCCGCTCCAGCCGCGCCCGGCGCTCGGCGGCGGCCAGCGAACTCATCTCCGCGAGGTCGATCTCCTCCAGGAGCTTGGCCCGGTAGGAGGCGACCATGTGGCCGTCCTCGCCCCGGTTTCCGTTCTCCTCGGGGGTGTTGATGCGTGCTCGCAGGCTCATGAGTCCGGTGCTCCGTTCAGTGGTCGCGCGGCATCGTCGCGGTCTTGACGGCCGGGTCGAACTCCCAGCCCGGCACGAGAGACGGGATCTGCACGGTGGCCGTGACGGTGACCTCGTCCGCGCCGAAGGACGCAGGGCAGTCGGTCTGATCGGCGAGCCAACTGCTCACCGCCGCCCGGCAGTCGGCCTCGTAGGGCCCGTCCAGCGACGCGCTGCGCGCCCCCGTCCGGGCCGCCGTGCCCGCCTGCTGGGCCGTGTAGGCGATCAGGCCGAGTTGCACGGCCGCCAGGGCGACGATCAGCAGGATGGGCAGGAAGCCGATGAACTCGATGGCGACCTGGCCGCGGTCCCTGCGCGTCTTCGGCATCTCAGTCCGCCTCCTCGACCGCGCCGGCGTGGCCGTGGACCGGGAAGGGGAAGGACAGCGTGCCCGGGAAGAGGATGGGCACCTCGAGCGTGACGTCGGCCGTCACATAGCCGGTGCCGCCGCAGTTCACCTCGGCACCCGCCCGCCACGCCTCCGACAGGTGCTTGAGTCCGGCCGCCTCGCACGCGGCCTCCCGCGCGCCACCCGGTTCAGCCGCCGTCGCCTCCCGCACCGCCTCGTCCGCGGCGTTTCCCGCGAGCGTGAAGGTGTAGCCGACGAGGACGACCTGCCACAGCGCGATCAGCGTCACGATGATCGTCGGTGTCATACCGAGGAACTCGATGGTGACCTGACCACGGTCCCGCTCTCGCTCTCTTGAGACGGGCAGCACGCTCACCCCTCCCTCCTCCGCCGAAAGCTCACCGACCCCCGGTCCCCGCCCCGGAACCGGCCCGCCTTCTGGCCCCCCTCGGAGACCTTGACCAGACCCAGCTCGCCCGCCAGGCCCCACAGCGCCTGCTTCACCGCGCTCTTGCTCTCCAGCTCGTGAACGCGGCCCGCGTCCACGACGCTCTGGAGTTCCTTGAAGTTGGCGGGGATCGCGGTGGCGGCGACCGCCGTGCAGGTGATCTTCTGGATCAGGGGCGGCTGGATCTCCGTACCGCGGGAGTGCCGGTTGACGACGACGGTCGTCTCCTCGGCCTTGCGGATCTGCAACCGGTCCCACATCCGCACCGCCCGCTTGGCACCCCGCACCGCGACCACGTCCGGAGTGGTGATCAGCAACGCCCGGTCCGCCATCTCCACGGCCGCCGCCCCCGCTCCGCTCAGCTGGGCGCCGCAGTCGATGACGACGACCTCGTAGCGGGAGCGCAGGGCGCTGACGATCTGGCGGGCGGCGCGGTCGGTGACGTCCTCGCCGCGTTCCCCTTCGGCCGGGGCGAGGAGCAGGGCCAGACCCGTCTCGTGGCGGAAGACGGCGTCGGCCAGGACGCGCGGGGAGATGTCCGTGATGGCGGCCAGGTCGACGACGGAGCGGCGGAACTGGACGTCCAGGTAGGAGGCGATGTCGCCGGTCTGGAGGTCCATGTCGACCAGGGCCGTGCTGCGGCCCGAGGCCTGGGCGGCGAGGGCCAGTTGGATCGCGGTCAGGGTCGCGCCCACGCCGCCCTTGGCCCCGCTGACCGTGACGACCGTGCCGCCGACGCCGGTGAACACGTCGCCGCCGGCGCCCAGGTGCCGCCGTACGCCGACCGACCACTGGGCGACCGCCTGGACGCGGCTGGCGAGTTCCTCGTAGCCGAGCGGCAGGGCGACGAGGCCGCGGGCGCCGTAGTCCATGGCGGCCTGGAAGAGGCCGGGGCTCGCGTCGGAGGTGACGAGGATGACGCCGACGGCCGGGAAGCGCAGGGCGACTTCGCGGATCAGCTCCAGCGCGGGGACCGGGCCGATGCGCTCGTGCACGACCACGACCTCGGGCAGTTCGTCGACGGACTCGGCGGCCAGGCGGGCGAGGGTGTCGATGAGCTGGGTGGAGTCGACCACCGGGGCGACCGGCTCCGCGTCCGGGAGCTGGCTGAGCAGCGTCGTGATCGACCGGACCGCGTCCGCGTCACCGACTGCCGGGAGGATCCTCGTGGGCATGCGAGCCTCTCACTTGTCCTTCGCGAGTTCGTACGTCCGGTCCTGCTCGGGGACGGTGGTGTCGCCGCCGGGTGCGACCAGGGCGAGCCGGACCCGCTGGGCGAACGACTCGGCGTAGGTGAGGCGCTGGGCGTCCAGGGCGGACAGCGCGAAGGTGATGGGGACGGCGTCGGTGGGCTGCTGGGTGCGGTTGTTCTCGTCCGGTTTCAGCGCGGCGATGTCGCCAACGTCGAGGACCTTGGCGTTGGTCACGATGATCTTCGACTGGTCGGGGTCGCCCTCGCGCTTGCCCTCGAAGGTGGCGTAGACGTTGACCGAGGAGCCGGGCGTGATCTTGCCGGCCACGCCGGTCGCCGCGTCGATCATGATGGCGACCTCCTGCTGGCCGGGCTGGAGGGCCGGCCGGCGGACGATCATGTCGGACTGGAGCAGGGAGCCCGCTTGCAGCGTGGTGACGGCGATCTTGCCCTGGATCTCGCGCAGGTCGGTGATCGCGTTGTCCGACAGCCACCGTTCGGGCATCTTGATCTTCTCGAACTGGCCCGTGCTGAGGGTGGTGTAGGGCGGCACGTCGGATTTGAGCCGGTAGGCGGTGACCTCGGGGCCGACCTTGGACTTCACGTCACTGATGACGGACAGCACGCCGGCGAAGGCGCCGAGGGCGCAGACGACCGACAGGAGCAGGAGAATCACGCCGCGGCGCTGACGGGAATTCATGAACCGTACAACCTCGTTGGGGATATCGGTCGAGCGGGATCGGAACAGTGCTGGTGAGTGGTGTCAGGGCTCACCCGACGGCCGTTCGGTTCTCCAGCTGCTTGAGCGGTGGGCTGTCGTGGACGGGCGGCGTGGCCGAACAGAAGACGCAGCGGTCGCCGATGACGTCGATGCCGCACCAGTGGCAGTTGCTGCGCCGCACGGAGGTGACCAGCTGGTAGAGGACCGACAGGTCGGGCAGGTAGCTGCAGAACTCGATCAGCTTGCCGGTGCCCCACCAGCCGGGTGATTCGGCCGGGAGCGGGATCTCGCGCAGACCCTGCACCTTCCAGGAGGGGGCGAGGGTGCCGGTGACCCAGTCGGACTGGAGCTGCCCTTTGGCGACCAGCATCCAGGTGCCGAACTCGGGGCCGGGGAGGGCGGCTTCGGGGGTGATCCTGACGAGCTGCGGCTCGGGGTGGGCGAGGACGCCGAACTGGCTGCCGGGCACCCAGGACTTGGCGTGCGACTTCAGGCCGACGGGAACGCGGTCGAGCCGGGCCACGGAGTTGAGCAGCGCCCCGGCGTGGATGTAGTGGACGAGCAGCCGGCCTGCCGAGGCGAGCACGCCGGGGCTGATGTCGCAGGACGCCAGCTGTCGTAACTGGCGGGCCAGGACGGCCAGTCCGAGTGGGGGCAGATCGGGGCGGAAAAGGGCGATCCGGTCGCTCTCCATGAGGGAGCGCAGGGTGTGCAGCCGTCGCTGCACGGCGGTGGGCGCGGCCGGTGAGCAGACCACGATCACATGCCCGTGGTGCTCGACCAGGGTCTGCATCTCGGCGAGCGCGTGCTCCAGGGGGCGCCGGTCGACGTCCCGCAGCACGACGGCGGGCAGGGTGCGTTCGTCCTGCGGCGGCAGCGCCATGTCGGCACTGGTCACGGCAATGGCAGTTGGCACGCGCAGCTCCCCGTTTCCCCATGCCCGTCGGCGCGCCGCCTTGTTACTGCGGCACACCTTGGTGACTTCACTGCGTGACTACCTCAGCACTGTATCCACGGCTCTGTGGCCGGAGAACAGCGTTTGTGTAGCTGAGGAGCAACTGTCGTTGCACAAGATGCGTCAAAACGGGGCACGTTGAGCATCTTGCCGGTCGGGGGCGGGGGCTCGGGTGATCCCAGCCGGTGGTCCCGGAGGGCCCAGTGTTGACGGTGGGCCTCCGTTTGGGCCCTGAGACCCATGCCTTCCGCCGGGACGCGTCCCTACTCTCACCGTCCACGGGCACGTGGTTCGGGCAAGGAGGGGTGCCCGTATGGCTCGCGGGGGCGGCATACGGACGTAAGGACACTAGACCGGTCTTCGACGATCGCGGCGCGACCGGCACCGAGTACCTCGGCATGGCCGTCGTCAACGCCGCGATCGCTTGTCGGTGCCGAAGCGGCCCACCTGTCACCTTCAAGGCGACCGGCGAGGACGGCGGCCCGCCGAAGGGCACCCCGGTGGAGGGCGTGATCCTGGCCGGGCTGGACTCGACCGACTCCGCCTTCGCGGTCCGGGTCGACGCGCGGCAGGGATCCCTGTGGGACGGGGGCCTGGACCGGATCATCGACTCGGTCGAGGAGGTGGTGCGGGCGCGTACTGCGGTGGAGGCGGGCCGAAGCCGGGGCCGGGGGGTGGCGGGTACTGCTGGCCCATCCGTCGGGTCCTCGGTCCTCGTGCTCGCTGGGAACGTCTCGGTACTGCGGTGAGACGTTCTCCTGCCCTAGAAGAACTCCCCCCACGGCTGGTCCCAGACCTGCTTCACGCACAGGACCAGGAACAGCAGGCCCGCGACGGCGAGCATCGCGTTGCTGAGCGGGCCGTTGCGCCACTCCCGGGGTGTCCGGGAGGAGTTCAGGAGCCAGATCAGCGTGCCGGCGAGGAAGGGCAGGAAGGCCGCGCCGAGGACGCCGTAGATGATGATCAGCCGGAAGGGCTGGCCCTCGAAGAGGAGGATCATGGGCGGGAAGGTCAGCCAGAGCAGGTAGGCGCGGAAGGGCGAGGAGCGTTCGCGTTCGCCCGAGGCGACCTCTTCGCCCTTGGCCTGCCCCTTGCCCGACAGCCGGGCCACGAAGTCGGCGAACATCAGGCTCACGCCGTGCCAGACGCCGATCAGGGAGGTGAAGGACGTGGCGAAGAAGCCGATCAGGAAGAACTTCGCCGTCGCCGTGCCGTACTCCTTCTCCAGGATGTCGCCGAGCTGGATCAGGCCTTTGTCGCCGCTCGCGATGGCGATGTTCGCCGAGTGCAGGAGCTCCGCGCCGACGAAGAGCATGGCGATCACGAAGATGCCCGTCGTGGCGTAGGCGACGCGGTTGTCCAGGCGCATGACCTTCATCCAGCCGGTGTCGGTCCAGCCCTTGGCGTTGACCCAGTAGCCGTAGGCCGCGAGGGTGATCGTGCCGCCGACGCCGCCGATCAGGCCCAGGGTGTTGAGGATCGAGTCCTTCTCGTCCGGGAGGACCGGAAGAAGACCCGCGAAGGCGTCGGCGATGTTGGGCGTGACGCGGATCGCCAGGTACACCGTCACCAGGAACATGACGCCCACCAGGACCGTCATGACCTTCTCGAACACCGCGTACTTGTTGAACCAGACGAAGACCAGACCGACCAGACCGCAGGCGATGCCCCACCACTTCAGGTCCATCACGTCGGGGAACAGCGCCTGGAGCGGCAGCGCGCTCGACGACATCGCCGCCGCGCCGTAGACGAAGCCCCAGACCACGAGGTAGACGGCGAAGAACCAGGTGGTCCAGCGGCCGAGGCTGGCCCAGCCGTCGAACAGGGTGCGGCCCGTGGACAGATGCCAGCGGCCCGCCGCCTCCGCCAGGGAGATCTTCACCAGACAGCCGATGATCGCGGCCCACAGGAGGGTGTAGCCGAAGTTGCTGCCCGCGATCAGGGTGGCGACCAGGTCGCCGGCGCCGACGCCGGTCGCCGCGACGACGATGCCCGGGCCGATGTACTTCCAGCTCGCCTTACGCTGCGAGGGGTGTTGCGACGCCTCGTGGTCCGTGGTGTTTCCCGTGGTGTCCGCCATGCAGGTCAAGAAATCCCAAAGGCGCCGGTGGGACAAGAGGGCGGGACCGGATCTTCACGTGATGCGCGTACGAGGCGGCCTCCCGAACAGGCCCCGACAGGCCCCGGGCAAGCGCCGACGACTGAGCGCACCGCCAGGGCCCGACCCAGCGGAGCGTCACGGCTGTCGCCGACCACAGCCGTCCGATCCGCACGTGCCGAGCTCGAACCACACCGTCTTGCCCGGCCCGTCCCGGTGGCAGCCCCAGCGCTGGGCCAGCGCGTCCACCAGGAACATCCCGCGGCCGCTCTCCCCGGTGCCTGCCTCCAGCACCCGGGGCACGCGGCGTTCCCTGTCGGCCACCTCGCAGCGCAGGACGCCGTGCGCTGCGAAGAGTGTGAGCCGGAAGCGGCTCTCGGCGTGCACCAGGGCGTTGGTGGCGAGTTCGCCGACGAGCAGTTCCGCCACGTCCGCCACCTCACCGCGCTCCGCGAGCCCCCATCCCTCCAACTGCCTGCGCACCTGAGCGCGTGCGTCGCGGACGGCGGAGGGCTCGGGGGCGTACTCGACGCTCAGGTGGCCTGCTCCCAGGGGTGGTTGCGGGAACGGACCGTACCTGGCTTCGGGGTCCGGGAGGTGGGGCCCGGAGAGTTGCTGCATGCCTCCAGGGTGGCCCGGGGGCCGGTCCGGCACAGGGGGAGGACTACCCGATCCTCTACCTGCTTGTGCAGGTGGGCGGGCTATGCGTACTGGAGGCGGACCGTCGCTCCGCCGGCGTCGTCGCGGATGTCCACGTACGCGCAGACCTGGCGCGCGTACCACAGGCCCGGGCCCGGTTCCGGACCGGTGGGCGGGGGCGGGACGAAGCCGGCGAGCGGGTCGCCGACCGGGCGGGCCGGGCGCAGTTCGCAGACGCAGGCGGGCGCCTCGCCCCACAGCAGGGCGGTGCCGTCCAGGGGCGCCAGCGCCGCCGCCGTCTCCGCGACGGCCGTGGCGAACAACTCGGCGTCGGCGGCGGGAAGCCCCCGGGCCTCCGCCCAGGCCTGCACGGCGGCGGCGTGCGGCTCGGCGAGGGGCTGTGCGCCGGCCGGGGGCAGCGGCAGCGGCACGGCGTCGAGTTCGGCCGTGAGCCGCAGCGGGTCCTCGTACACGTCCGTGCCGGGGTGGGCGCGGCGGGCCGCGGCGACGACGGCGGGGCCGGCGGTGCGGATGTCGTACGCGCACAGGGCGGTCGTGGCCATGGGCGCGAAGAGGAGGTTGGCGAGGGCCTCGTAGCGGATCCACTCGGTGGTCTCGCGGGCCGAGCGGCCGGCGCGGCCACTCCAGACGGGTTCCATGAGGAGGTGGATCCGGCCACCGGGGCCGGCGTGTGCGGTGAGGTAGGAGGCCGCCTGGGCGACGGCGTTGGCGGCGGAGCCGGTGTACCAGTCGGTGTGCGGGACGCAGGTGACGTCCTTGGCGTCCCCGCCGAGGGCGTCCCGCAGGAGGTCCAGGTTGCGGGGGTCGGCGATGGCCACGGGGGGTGGTTCGCCGGGCGCGGCGAGGCCTTCGCCGAGGAAGCGCAGGGCGGCGGCCACGAAGTCGTCGTCGGTGTCGAAGACGGCCATCCGGTGGTCGAACGCGGCGGGCGCGGGGGGCTGTCGGGTGGTCATGGGCTTCCCTCGGGGTCTGCGGTACGGGTGGGGGTCTGCGGCACGGCGGGTCAGCGCTGGGCCGTCACCCAGGCGGCGATCTGGCTGCGGTTGCTGAAGCCGAGCTTGCTGAGGATGCGTTCGACATGTCCTTCGGCGGTGCGGCGGGCGATCACCAGACGGTCGGCGATCTGCTGGTTGGCGAGCCCTTCGGCGACGAGCCGGGCGACCTCGGTCTCGCGGCGGGTGAGACGGACCGCGGTGTCGTCGTGCGGGGCCGGGGACTCGCCGGGGTGCGGGCGGGCCGGTTCCTGGAGGGCGTGGCCGACGAGTTCGGCGAGGCCGAGGCTCCCGCCGCGCCGGTGGGCCCGTTCGAACGCCTCCCGTCCCAGGGCCCGGCAGGCCCGCTCCTCGCTGTCCCGGCGGGTGGAGTTGAGGGTGCGCGCGCCCCAGCGGGCGGCGTCGATGTCGGCCCAGACGCGGTCGGCGCCGCCCAGCAGCACGGCCGCGTGCCGGTGGACGCCGCGTTCGGTCGCGACCGACGCGAGCAGGTCGAGGGTGAGGGCGATGCCGATGACGTCGTGAAGGGCGAGCTTCAACCGCAGGGCCTCACGGGCGTGCCGCTCGGCCCGGGCCCAGTCGCGGCGCACGGTGTGCGCGAGGGCGAGCATGTGCAGCACGTACGACCGTACCCACTGCTCGCCGTGCCGCTCGCAGAGCCGCAGAGCCTCTTCGCAGACCTCGACGGCCCGGTCCGCCTCGCCCAGGAAGCCCAGCGCGCAGGCGAGATCGACCTGGTCGAGGCCTACGAGGCTCAGGTGCTTGCCGGGCACGGGGCCGCGGGCGACGGTGGTCTCGAAGTGCCGCAGCGCGCCGGTCAGGTCGTCGCCGAACAGCCGGATGACGCCGATGACGTACTCGGCGTGGGCGGCCTCGGCGGCGTCGCCCAGGGCGTCGGCGAGGGCGAGGGCGTCCCCGGCGTTCCGGCGGCCGCGGGGGAAGTCCTGAGTGGCGGCGGCGAGCAGCCCGGCGACCCAGAGGCCGCGGGCCCGTTCCGGGGTCGGCTCGGGGTTGGCGGCCAGGGCCCGGTCGAGCCAGTACAGGCCCTCGCGCGGAGCACCGCAGGCGTGCCAGTAGAACCAGAGGGTGCCGGCGAGCCGCAGCCCGGCGAGCGCCTCGCCCGGGGTGGAGAGGCTGAAGTCGAGGGCCGCGCGCAGGTTGTCCCGGTCGGCGCGCAGCCGGGCGACGGTCTCCGGCTGCCCGGGCCCGAACCAGCCGCGCTCACACTGCTCGACCCACCGCAGCATCCAGTCCCGCTGCCGCCGCCGGACAGCGCCCTCCTCCCCGAGGGTCCGGCGCAACTGCTCAAGCCCGTACTGCCGCAGCGTGTCGAGCATCCGATACCGCACCCCGCCGGGCCCCGGCTCCCGGCACAACACGGACTTGTCCACCAGCCCGGCGACGGCGTCGAGCACGTCGTCGGCACGGAGGGCCGGACCGGGCGGGGTCACACCGCCGGAGTGGGGCAGGGGCGGGAACGAGGTCATCGCGCCGGGATCAGGCACGGGCCGGGGCAGCGTCAGGCCGCTCGGCGGAGGCAAGGTCACACCTCCCGGACCAGGCACGGACGGGGGCCGCGTCAGCCTGCCGGCGGGGCTGTCCTCGGGCCTGGAGGCGATCAGGAACTCGGAACGCGTCACGGGCAACGGCAACGGCACGGACCCGCCCGCCTGACCGGGCACCGGCGGCACCACGTTCCCCGAACCGCCGTCGAGCGGAGGCAGCGTCGCCGTCCCCGCGAGCGCCTGTGCGGGCCGAGGACGTTCACCGGAGCCGTCCGTGAACCGCGCGCCGCCCGACGGCACATCGGGACGTGCCCCGCTCTGGACATCACCCGCGAACACCCCGCCGGACACGTGCCGGCCGCCCGGCAGGAGAACCTCCGTCGGCGCCAGGCCGGTTCTCCACCCGGTGGCTCCCTCCCCGGTGTGGTCCGCGCACACCGCCTCCGCCGTCTCCAGGTCGAAGCTGCCCGCAAGGACCGACAGCCGGGCCCACACCAGCTGCTCGGGGGTGGTGCACAGGTCGTGGCTCCAGGCGACCGCCGCTCGCAGGGTCTGGTGGCGGGGCAGGGCGGCGGGGCTGCCGGTGGTGAGGAAGCGGTAGCGGTCGTCGAGGCGGTCCAGGAGCTGGTCGACGTCGAGGACGCGCATGCGGACGGCGGCGAGTTCGATGGCGAGGGGGAGGCCGTCGAGGCGACGGCACAGGCGGGCCACGGAGGCGCGGTTGTCCGGGGTGAGGCGGAATCCGGGGACGACCGCGGCGGCCCGGTCGGCGAAGAGCGTGAGGGCCGGGTAGCCCTCGGCGGCGGAGAGGTCGCCGTCCGGGTCGGGCACCGGCAGGGGCCGCACCTCCAGCAGGTGCTCCTCGGTGAGCCCGAGCCGGTGCCGGCTGGTGGCGAGGACCCGGACCCCCTCGGTGCCCCGCAGCAGGGCCGCGGCGAGTTGCGCACACGCACCCGCCAGG